>CANBND010000010.1 GCA_947370945.1 Pseudobdellovibrionaceae bacterium
TTGTTCATTTGATTTTAAACTCGCAAAAATAGTTTTTATAGGTTGTCTGAATCGGTTGAGTGTTTCAATTTTGAAATAATTCGAACTCGTGTATAAATTTTTTAAATAAATTGTTTGTTGCGGTAAATTTGATTTTCTGAATGTTTGTACGCCACCTTCAATCATTGTGGCTGAATAATTTTTTTGATTACAATTAAATAGAGCATTTAAATCTTTGTTGTTCGAAAAATGCAGTAGGGTGTTTCTTTCTGTTTTTGAATTTTGTAATATTTCAATTTTCATATTTTGTAGCGCAGGAATTTCAGTTTCAGTTTCTGTATTTAATGTAGGATCAAATTTTTGCAGCCAAAATTTTTGAATTTGGTTCGATTTATTCTGAACAGTAAGGGTGCCTTTAGCACATTCCGGCCAGTGTAAAACTGTTGAAAATACGCTTTGAGAAATCATAAAAACAAGCAGAACGATGGTTTTTGTCATACAGACTAGATCGGACCAAGGCCATATAGACTTAAGTGTGATCAGAGCTGTTTAAAGCAATCTGGACTATAGTACGGTCTTGAAATCTCAGTACGTTTTCATTTAGGTTTCAATGAACTTTAAAACTGGTCTAGGTACGGGTGGTTTGTTATCACAGAATTATGGAAACTCAAATTAAGACCATAAAATCGATTGAAGCTTTGGGTGAAAATATTCACACGGGTCAGAAAACAGATCTGACAGATATCGTCGAAAGACTTTATGATTTAGGCCTGCGTGCAGGGCTTGAAATTCAAATTCTGCGAAAAGTCTCTTTCGGAAAAATTACAATCATGCAATTTGATCAAACGCTTTTAGCACTGAATGAAACAGAGATGTCATGTCTGAAATTTTAAATTCAACAAATCTAAAATCATTAAATGTTGTTCTTGTGGGTTCTCCGAATTCAGGAAAAACCACTTTATATAATTGGCTGACGGGATCAAAGCATAAAACAGTCAATTACCCCGGCGCTACGATTGAATTTTCAAAAGGTGAATTACAAACAGAGCTTAAAGAAAAATTCAAATTGCCACAGTTCAGTCAGTATTTTATTTACGATACACCCGGTGTCTATTCTTTATCACCAAAATCGGCCGACGAAGAAGTGACCTTAAAAATATTAACCGAGCAAAAAATTTTTCAAATTGATTTAGCATTGGTGATCGTGGATGCGACTCAATTAAATCGCCAGCTATTGATTTGTCAGCAATTGAACGAAATGAATATTCCATTTCAAATTGTTTTCACAATGAATGATGTGGCCGGCAAAGAAGGTCTTTTAATTTCTGAAAAAGAAATTGCGAATCATTTCGCTTTAAATCAGATTTTAAAATTTGATGGTCTATTGGGACAAGGACTGATCGAAATCATAAATTTTTTAAATGATTTCCAAATTCGTTGTTACAAGGTATTAAAACCCAAATGGGATTTGTCATCAGTTCAAAATATAACAAATGATTTAAATCACCTCTATATAAAATCTGTTGAAGCAAAAAAAGAACGAACAAAAAATAGCCCATTGGCAAAAACATTAAAAATTGATCAATATTTATTGCACCCATTTTTTGGAGCCATCATATTTTTAATTTTAATGACCATATTGTTTTCATCCATTTACTGGGTCGCTCAACCGTTTATGGATTTGATTGATAACAGTTTCAAATTTATTGCTGAATTCATAAAAAATAATATTCATGGTTTGTTTGCAGATTTTTTATCTGATGGAATTATCACGGCCATCGGCGGAGTCGTTATATTTGTTCCGCAAATTTTTATTTTATTTTTGTTCATCGGTTTTTTAGAAAACACAGGATATCTGGCTCGTATAGCGGCTCTTGTCGATAAACCATTATCATTGATTGGTCTTGGTGGCAGATCATTTGTACCGATGCTTTCGGGATTCGCTTGTGCAGTTCCGGCTATTATGGCCACGCGAAATATCAAATCTAAAAAAGAAAAACTGATCGCACAATTTGTAATTCCATTTATGACGTGCTCGGCAAGATTACCGGTCTATGCGTTGATTCTTGGTTTTCTGTTCGCAGATAAAAATCCAGTGTTTGCAGGATTCGGAATGGCGATTTTATATTTTATGTCGATCGTAGTTGGTGCTGTTGCCAGTGGAATTATTGCTAAAATTGTTGGTGGAACAGAAAAATCACAATTATCTTTGGATTTACCTTTGTACCGCGCGCCTCGATTTAAAATTTTGTTATCACAAGCCATTGATAAATCGAGATCATTTTTATTTCGTGCGGGGCCAGTCATTTTTACTTTGGCTTTGATTTTATGGGTCACCAGCAATTTTCCACGTGATTTTAAAAATGGCAGTTTGATTGATCAAAGAGCAGCAGCCGAAATTACTGAACAAAGTTATGCAGCAACATTGGGAAAAAATATTCAACCCATTTTTGAACCACTGGGTGTTGATTGGCGCGTTGGATTTGGCATTATATCAGCATTTGCAGCCCGTGAAGTTTTTGTTTCTGCAATGGCTATTGTTTTTCACGTTGAAGGCGAAGACGACGCGAAGACAGAAGGTCTTTTATCAAAAATGAAAAATGCGAAATTTGAATCTGGCAAATACAAAGACCAACAGGTTTTCACGATCGCTAGTTGCGTAGGGATACTTATTTTCTTTATGATAGCGCTACAGTGTTTGTCGACATTTGCGATTTTAAAAAAAGAAAGCGGATGGTCTTTGGCAATGGCGCAATTGGTTTCTAGTAACCTTGTAGCCTATGGTTTAGCGGTGTCAGCAGTTCAAATGTTAAAAAGCTTCGGATACTAACGGCGGCGTTTGAAATAATAATATTTTCGGTACCATGAAGCTGTTTTTTTCCATAAAGAAAAAACTGTTTCATCGGGAAAAATATTCACTCTGAATATTGAATAGGGATCTTCTTCTAACAATAAACCACCAGTATCGGTATTCAAGCCGTATTCATAACCTGAGGCTTCACAGGCTTTGGCGCAATCTGCATTTGTATCACCGTAGGTATACGCAAATACTTTCATTGGAACTTTAAATTCAGTCTCAAGTTTAAATTTTGATTCGGTCAATTCAAATATTTTTTTTGAAAAATTCATTGCAGGCATTTTTTGATGTTTTAAACCATGTGAACCAATTTCAAAATTTGAAGTCAGCCATTTTTCGCGGTTCGTGCCAGAAATAATCGGGTGAGCCTCGTCATGTGCGTTAACTGAATTTGTATCTGTTAATTGGTCCCAAGTATTTGAATTTAATTGGGGATCAGCCAATAGAAAAATTTGTGCTTTCATGTCGTTAGCTTTTAATGCAGGGTCAGCATTTTCAATATTATCAATATAACCATCATCAAAAGTCAGTAGGAGAGGTTTCTTAGGAAATTTTTTAAAATCTGTTCGTCCACAGCGATAATCAGATAATTCAGAAAATGTCAAAGTTTGAAATCCCAAAAATTTAAAAAATGATAAATGTTTTTTAAAATTTTCTATGCTTACATAAATTTTATGTTTGCTGTTTAAATTTTGATTTGGAATTTTGTGGTACATTAAAATGGGAATCCATTTTGAATAGTGTCGTAAAAAATAACTGCTTTCGTACACGCGCTGAATTTTTTGACTGACGATCTCAATATCAAATTCTGTTTTTGTTTTCTTTGATAATTCTTCTAAATTGATTGCCGATAAATTATTAGTGTCACGAGCAGCCTGTATAGAGTTAAAAACGGGTAGGTCAAAGTTTAAGCCAATATCGCCAAAATTGGTCGACTTAAGTTGGTCATAGTTTTCAGAAGTCACCAAGCCTTCGTATTTGTGTTCGCCGAAGGCAATCACAGGAACTCCGGACAGCATGGCCTCTATGCAAACGCGACCCGAACCACAAATTAAATCAAATTTGTGGTAAAAATCAGAATCTAAAAAGGCAGCTTCAATAAAATGGATTGATGAGTTTGCCTGTAGTTTGAAATTTGCAGAACGCCCACCAACGATATGAAATTGATATTTTAAATTTCGAGAATCTAAAATTTTTGAAAATTCTGAAACGAAAATTTCAGTTCGATATTTTTTAGGACCAGTATCACGGCCAATGATTGCAATTTTAAAAACATCGGTATTTTTTTTGCAATTTTGAAATTTAAAGCGTGAAGTATCGATGCCGTTTTCAATTATTTTTATGCGTCGTTGATTGTATTTAAATTCACTGATCAATTGATCTTGAATGTTGAAACAAACGGGAACTATAAAATCACCATAAATATTATTTATTTTTTTTGAAATCGAAACATGTTGTCGTCCGTGCACAGTTGAAATGTATCCAATTTTCAAGCCCAAGCGAGCAATGTTTGCCAATTTGCTGGCCGCCCGCGAATGCGCGTGAATGACTTGAATATTTTTTTCGATTAAAATTTTTCGTAGAGATAATACAGAAGACCAAAATTCAAATGTTGATTTTGTTTCAACAGCCAATTCAATTTTTTTTGCAAGTGTTTCGCAAAAAAATCCATTCGATACTTGAAACACAGTATGTTTTTTTTGAATTTGTTTTTCAATCAACGAGACAGCATAAACTTCAGCGCCGGTCAGATGATTTTGTGAAAGTAAATGCAAAATATTCATAATATAGGCCTAAATATTTTTATAAATTTTTAAAAAACGTTCCAGCATCACAGATTCGTTGCCGGTGTAACCAATACTTAAACGTAAAAGTCCTTTTGATAATTTCATTTTCTGCTGATCATCAGCAGTGATTTCACTGGATGTTGTGATCGCAGGAACAGTCATTAGCGTTCTTGAAAACCCCAAAGATACGGCATACAAACCAAATTTTTCATTTTGCAGAGCTTGCGCCAAATGCATTGCTTTTTCTGCAGATTCTAATTCGATCGCCATCATTCCGCCAAAACCGTAACCGGTGTTGATCGCATTTTGATAATCTGCGTGTTGAGCATGAGTTTTTAATCCGGGATAAATCACCGGAATATTATTTTTCAAAAAACTGTCTGCCAAAAACTGTGCGGCCACAGAATGGGCTTTCATACGCACTGGTAAATGATCCAAACGCATATATAATTCATGCGCAATACGCGCGTCCATCACAGGGCCTTTCAGCATCACAGCGCCATGATTTACATCAATCAAGCTTGCGATAAATTCTTTGCTGGCGCAGATGACTCCGGCGATCATGTCGGATGATCCTGAAATAAATTTCGTGCATGAATGAATAACGATATCTGCGCCCAAATCAGCCGGAGTTATCAAACACGGTGCAAACGTATTATCGATGACCAATGTTAATTTATGTTTTTTTGCGATCTCGGATAATTTTTTAATATTTGATAATTTTAAGAGTGGATTACTGATGGTCTCTGCGTACAAAACTTTTGTGCGTGGAGTGATTGCTTGTTCTATGGCTGAAAAATCTTCGACGTCGACAAAATTAACTTTGATGTTTTGTTTTGGGAATATATTTTTAAATAAAGCGTATGTTCCGCCGTAAACGGTCAATGACGAAACAATTTCGCCACCATCACTCATTAATTGTTCAAGTGTACATGCGATCGCTGCCATGCCAGAGGCTACGCCTAAGGCTGATTCCGTATTTTCAAGAGCTGCCATTTTTTGTGAAAACATATTCACAGTTGGATTTGAATGACGACTGTAAAGATAACAACCTTCTTTTTCGCCTAAGAAAGTTTGTTCCATATCTTTGGGATTTAAAAAAGTCGCTGTTGCCGCCAGATCAATAACTGGAACAACTCCGCCTTCTTCGCCGAAATGTTGTAAATCACGGATTCGTTGTTCAGGAGTTGTTCTCATGGTGACGTCCTATTTTTCTATTTGTTTTTTATTTACCAAATCCTGTGAAATATCTTTTTTTCTTTGGTGCGCCAGAGGCGCTTCCGCCGGCACCACCGCCAGCTGATCCACCAGATCTACGTGGTCCGCCGTAACCGATATTTAATCGTTTACCGCCAGTGGCACGTTCGACCATGGCTTTGGCTTTGCCTTTTGAAATCAAAGCTGCATTTTCAACAGCGTCTGAATGATAAGGGTGTGATCTATCGACCGGAATTTTTTTGCCAATTAATTTTTCGATATCTTTGATGAAAGCTTTTTCTTCGTTATCACATAATGAAATTGCAATACCTGAATGACCTGCACGCGCTGTTCGACCAATGCGGTGAACATAGCTTTCAGAAATATTTGGAATTTCGTAATTAATAACATGTGTAATTCCATCGACGTCGATTCCACGTGCTGCGATATCAGTCGCAATCAGCACTCTGGTTTTTCCGTCTTTGAAAGTATCTAAGGCACGCTGTCTGGCGTTCTGAGATTTGTTTCCGTGAATGGCCTCTGAAGATACTTTATTTTTCACAAGCAATTCGGTCACCTTATTGGCGCCATGTTTTGTTCGCGTGAACACGATCACGCGTGTGGCTTTGGGATCATTTAAAATATGACGAAGCAAATCTTTTTTCTGACTTTTATCAACGTACATTAAATGCTGTTCAATTTTTTCTGCCGTTGATGAAACGACGGCCACTTCGATGCGCACAGGATTGATCAGCATTGTATTAGCTAATTTTTCAATTTCTGGTGGCATCGTTGCCGAAAAAAACAAAGTCTGTCGTTGTTTTGGAATCATTCCCAATATTTTTTTAATATCATGAATAAAACCCATATCGAGCATTCGATCGGCTTCGTCCAGAACCAACGTTTTTAAATTTTGAATTGATAATTTTCTTTGGCCAATCAGATCAAGTAATCGTCCGGGAGTTGCAATTAAAACATCAACGCCGTGTTCGACGTTTCTGATTTGTGGTCCAATCGCAACGCCGCCGTAAACCACGGCCATATTGAATTTTACGTTTTCGCCATAAGTTTTAAAATTTTCAAAAATCTGAACAGCCAATTCACGAGTTGGTGTTAAAATTAAAGCGTACGCATTTTTGTTCGAAGGTGCTGGGTATCTGGCCGTTGCAATTTGATTTAAAATTGGCAATGCGAAAGCGGCGGTTTTGCCGGTACCTGTTTGGGCACAGCCTAAAATATCTTTACCTTCAAGCAGCGGCGGGATCGCTTGAGCCTGAATCGGAGTCGGCGTTGTGTAGCCTGTTTTAATAATAGCTTTTTGGATCGGTTCGACGAGCTTGAGGTCTTTAAATTCCATGAGTGTTTTTGTCTTTTCTGAGTTTTTGTGTTTCGCTAAGTATAAATTTACGAATGTCGTTTTTTTTGATAGGACTTAGCGTTAATGCATAAGTAACATGGCGGACTTAATAATGCAAATAGAGCTCAATTTTAGTATTGTCTCGTTTTGAGATCTTCTTATGAGCGGATTTGGCTACTTATTAAACAAAATAAAGCTTATAGTTTACGGCAGAATTGCCGATAGAGAGTCTGTATGAATAAGCCAAAAATTTTGTTTGTCGAAGATAGCAAAGATTTACAGGAAGTCGTCTGTTCGACTCTTGAAAATGAATATGAAATGTATACAGCACTTGATGCTGAAACTGGCTTGGTGATGTTTCAAAGAACTCATTTTGATTTACTGATTGTTGATTTAGGTTTACCCAAAATGAATGGTTATAAATTTTGTACGACAATACGGTCTCAAGAAAAAATAACGAATGTTCCGATTATTATTTTTTCTGGCAGTATTGATGTTGAAGACAAATTGATGGGTTTTTCGATCGGAGCAAATGATTATTTTTCAAAACCTGGTGATTTACGAGAATTGCGAGCTCGGATACAAATTCAATTAAAAAAAATTGATCACAAGCCAGCCCCCAAAGAAATCGAAGTCGGCCCCTTTCAGTTAAATTTGATAGCGCAGTCAATTTGTTATACAAATGATGGTGTAAAAAAAATGTTAGATCTGAGTTCGTTAGAATTTCGATTGTTACATTTTTTTCTGACACATATTGATCATGTTGTCAGTCGCGAACAATTATTAGATCAAGTTTGGGGAAGTTCTCGTCACGTCAATGATCGCGCCGTTGATGCGATCATTTCAAAATTACGTCACAAATTAGATGCGCACTCAGGATTGATTCAATCCGTTCACGGATCTGGATACAGATTTCTAAATCCTGAAGATTATAAGCATCAAAAATTAAATTTTAAAAAAGTCAGCTAATTTAATATATTCGATTTAATATCCCGATAACAAATATCAAAAGACATCTCAATTTATGACATTCAGTTGTTGTAAATTGAGAATGTGATCAAAAAATCAAATTTAAATCATTAATCTGTAAAATCCGTTTGTAACACTATGTTCATAACGGAGGATTTAATGAAAAATGCACGTAACTTGTTTGCAAAAATTTTGGTGTCAGTCTTGTTTTTTCTTTTGACTGTGGGGTGTACAAAAAAGGCTGCGGATTCACTAGCATCGGTCGTGGCATCAGGTAAAATCAGTATATCGTCAGCATCAGTATCCGCTGTCAATCAATCATCAGCAGCTGTGAATTATCAGGTCACTTACAGTGAGGTCTCTGCAGCGACTTTAAAAATCAGTGATATTATTTTGCAACCGACGGGAACTGCTAGCTGTGTAAAAGCAATTTCAAATGTGACAGATGTCTCTGCAACAGTGAGTCTAAGTCACTGTACGGGCGATGGTGCTATTCGTTTTCAAGTTGCAGCTGGATCGGCAACAAATTTATTAGGTTTGCTGATAGGAGCTTCGTCAATGAGCGCAACAGTGACTGTGGATAATACGGGAATCACTTCGGCAAATTATAACGTTCGTCCGGGTTTGTATTCTGTGATTCCATCATCGATTGATGTGAATTTTCCAGAAAATATAAATACATCATCTGTTTCAGCAAGCGATTTTTCAATTGCTGGCAGTTGTGCAGGTGTCAGTATCGGTAGTGTTACAGTCACCAGTTCTTCGGCAACAGTGAATTTTTCTGGTGAGGGCAACTGTCAACTTGGTGAAACAGTGATTGTAACAGTGAATCATGCAGGTATTTTGGATGTTCTTGGTAATAGCGGCAGCGGTTCAACGGCAGGGACTTACACAATTACGAATGTGGGTCCAACCAGCGGAATTTTTGTACCAGCAACAGCTGCAGTTTCGCAAAATTTAACATCGTTCACATTAACTCCGTCAGGTTTTATTGATGAATCAACAGTCGGCATCGATGATTTCGTGATCAACGGAACTTGCGTTGGTGTTGCAGTTACTGGATACAGTATTTCTGATTCGGAAATTACAGCGCAATTATCTGGCGTCAGCAATTGTGTAAACGGGCAAACAATTATTATCACAACAGACTTATCTGGAATTAATGATGTCTCTGGCAATATAGGTTCTGGCGTTGTTGTCGCAACATATACGGTCGACACAGTCGCGCCAACTTTTAATTTTTCGATTCCTTCATCGTCGGTCGCTGTAATTCCGTCAATGGTTGATGTTGTGTTTTCTGCAGATACAGATATGAGCACTGTTGATATCTCTAATTTTTCATTGTCAGGAACCTGTTCAAGCATTGGTATTTCAAGTGTTGTTAAACTGTTAAATGTTGCGACAGTTCAATTCAGCGGAGCAAATGGTTGCGCCGATGCTGAAACAGTTCAGCTGGATATGAATATATCCTCAATTGTCGATGCTGTTGGAAATCCTGCTGTCGGTTCGAATTCTGTGATTTACACATTAGACCAGCTAGGACCGCAGGGAAAATTTTCATTAAGCAGCAGTCACGTGAATGTAATGCCTAGTTCTGTTCAAATCCGATTTGAAGCAGATACGAATATGAATACTGTAACTGCAGCAGATTTTTCATTCAGTGGTACATGTGGTGTTTCGTTAGCAAGTTTTGGAAAATCGGGTGCCAACGTGATATTAAATTTATCTGGCCAAGGCTCTTGTACAAACGGACAAACTGTTATTATTACAGAAAATCTTGCAGGCACTGCAGATATTTTAGGTAACGTTGGAGTCGGAAGTAATTCTTTAATTTTAACTATGGATACGATTGGTCCGGTGGGTGTATTTTCTTTATCCAGCTCAGTTGTTTCGTCAATCCCAAGTTCAGTTGATTTTATTTTATCTGCAGATACAGATATGGACGCCGTCATTGATAGCAATTTTTCTGTCACAGGAACTTGTGGTGCAACGATAAATAATATTTCAATTTTAGGCAACACAGTGACTGTAAATTTAAATGGAACTTCTGTTTGTGCAAACACAGAAACTGTCGTTGTTCATGCCAATGCCGCTGCATTTTTAGATTTATCTGGTAATGCTGGATCGGGTACTGTATCAGTCTCGTTCACTGTTGATAATGTGGGTCCTATTGCTTCATTCAATGTGGTTTCGGCACGATTAAATCCGTTACCAAGTTTTGTGACTGTGACATTTTCTGCAGATACTGACATGAATACTGTTGGTGTTGAGGATTTTACTGTGTCAGGAAGTTGTTCTGCTGTTTTAGATTCAATTCTAGTTTCAGGACAAGTTGTAACTTTAAATTTAGACGGTGTTGATGTGTGTTTACAGGATGAAACTGTTGATATTTCTGTGAATCCAGCTGGTGTGTCAGATTTAATTGGTAATCCGGGTTTGAATAATCCTGAATTGATCAGTCTGACTTTTGACTATATTGGTCCGATTGCAACGGCAGATATATCTGGTGGTTTGATCGACATTTTACCGAATTCAATTAAAATTGAATTTGATGCGGATACAAATATGAATACTGTTACAGCTGCAGATTTTAATATCGCAGGAACTTGTGCGGTCAGTATATCTTCGATCAGCAAAAATAATTCTACAGCGACATTGAATTTAAGTGGAACAAATTCATGTCTGATTGGCACTGCATTTATTCTGACAACGACATTGACAGGTGTTCAAGATAACTCTGGCAATTCGGGTTTAGGTTCTTTGATTGAAACTTATATTCAACAGTAATTTTTTTCAGTCAATTATTTTTACGGAAGGGATATCAAATGAACAAATTATCAAATTTAAATATTTTAGTAGTTGAAGATGATTCTGAACTTAGATCTGTATTGATTGAAATTATTGAATTTCACGGAGCACATGTTTACTCAGCTGCCAATGGCAAAGAAGCATTAAATTCGATCGATCAAAAACTACGAATTGATCTTGTTTTATCGGATGTTCAAATGCCTGTGATGGGCGGGATTGAATTGATCAAAAATATAAAAAATTTAGATTCCGTCAGGCCCATTGTTTTGTTGCTTTCCGGTCAGTCAGAATTAACCGAAGCAAGTGCTATGGGTATTGGCGCTGTCGGTTTAATTCATAAACCTTACAGTATTAAAACATTGGTTGATCGAATCGAAAATCTTTTTTAATTTTTTTTCTGATGAACTGGCAAAATAACCATAAAGGAGGTGTTTGTGTGTGTACTATCAATTTGTAAGTTTCCGCCGTGACTTTCGATCAAGCCTTTCGAGATACTTAATCCAAGCCCTGTGCCTTTGCCAATGTCCTTGGTTGTAAAAAACGGCTGCATTATTTTTTTCTGAACTTCAGCCGGAATTCCAAGACCGCAATCAGTGATGCGAATAAAAATTAAATTTGCAATTTTATCAAGTTCAATTTTAACCCACTTATCTGAAATTGTTTCAATAGCGTCATATGAATTATTTAATAAATTTAAAATAACCTGTGAAATTTCACCCGGCCGGCATTCGACCTCAAAATCGTGAGAAAGATCAAATTCTAAACGAACACCGTGTGAATTAAATTTTTCTCTGCAAAGGCTGAAAGTGTCATCAATAATTTTTGCAATCGAAGTTAAAACCATAGGATCTTTTCGGCCATCACGAGCAAATGATCTCAGGCCTGAAATAATTTTTGCAATTCTTTTGACGGTATTTTCAATCGCATGTAGCGAACTGACCAATGTTTCGTTTGTCAGCGAACCTTCTTCGACATATTCCAAAAGTTGATCAGCGCGCATTTGTATCACAGCCAAAGGAGTATTGATTTCGTGTGCGATGCCGCCAGCCATTTCGCCCAAGGCAGACATTTTTGAAGTCAGAATCAACTGTGACCGGCTTTCTTCCAGTTCTCGAGCAGCCGCTTTTTCGGAAGTCAGATCTTTGATATATAAGGGGTAAAAAATATTTTCACGAAGCTGAATGCGGTTGATTGATACCAGCACTGGAATTTCAAAACCAGCAGTGTCGCAAAGTGTACTTTCATACGATTTTCCAAATACAGATTCAGCATCATTTTCTGCGATATTAAATAAGGCGTCCTCGAGTTCTTTGACAAAAATACAATCAGGAATTGAATCGATCAGTTTTTTGCCAATGATAGACATGCCACTGATCTGCAAAATTCTTTCAAGAGACTGATTGTAATCGATAACTTGGCCGTGCTGATCCAGAGTTAAGATAATATCTAAAGACGCATTGAAAATAGATTTTGTAAGCAGTTCGCGTTGTTCGACAAGCTCTAACATATTTTGTATTTCTTGATAGCCAAGGTCGAACGTTTTTTTTAATAATTCATGTTCCTCTAAATGTGCATCAACTAATGCGGATAATTCAGCTTTAATTTGTGACCAGGCGTTCTCATCGTGAACTTTGTTTTTTAAATTTAATGTTTGCAATAGATTGCGCAATTGCTGAGTTTTCATTGAGAAGTCTCCATATTATTTTATCGGCGCAATTGAATTTGAAATGAAAGTTTTTAACAAGACAAAGGTCCGTAAAAGAGTCTTGTTTATTCGGGTAAATATAAATTAAATTGAATTTGTTTCAATCTGATTCAAATATGAAACAGATTCATAGGAGACCAGTATGATTCCGCCGAAATCAGATCCTCGTTGGGAACAAATTGTTCTTGGTAACGAAGTTTTTAATGTTCAAGCATTGCCAGCAAAGATGCTGATGATGCGAGTGCGTTTATTGGCTCGTGATCGAACACCTCAAAAAATAGAGTCTGCGATTGAAATTGCGTTTGAATTTTTCTCTAGAAATGAAAAAATTTTAATCGATGATATAAAAAATATTTTCGAACCATTGACTGAGGATAAATAATGAAAAATACAACAAATGAAATGATGACAGTTTCGCAGGTTTCAGAGCTGATTCAGAGTGGTGCGTCGTTGTATTTAGCGGCCAGCGAAAATTGCTTGAAACAGTTGCCGTGCGGCCAATGGATTGGAGGAACAATACCGTATTTTATGACGGAAACAGGTGGTTTAATTTCAAACGATAAAATTCTTGTTACTAAAATATCTACAAAAATAAAGAACGTAAATATTTTAGTCTATGATCAAAAAAATCTAAATCAGATTCCTCGAAATTACTATAAAAATGGAGTCAGTCTGATTTTGATTCCAGCCTTTTCTGAAATACATTTGCAATATGCTGAAGAATGCACAACATGGTTGGGTGTATTTGACCAACCCCTTGTGGGTTGGGTGACGGGTATCGATTTATCAATTTCTACAGAAACACCCAAAGTTGTGAACGGCCAAACGGGCGAAATTTTATTAAATCATGCATTGGTTATGCATATTGAATTGCCTGACGATTTGATTGCTTCTGCAAACATCATAAATATTTTCGAACAAAGTGACGGCGATTTTATTGAATTTGCAGAAACTGGTTTCGACGCAAAGACAGCCTTTGTGAACGGCCAAGAAGTCATATTAGCAGATTATATTTTAAAAAACAAAATTGATACGCAATTGCCACTTGTCGCAGATTATATGGGAGCGATGATCAACGTCAGCTTCAGAGATATCGATCATAAAAATCAAAAAGTCAGATTTTATGCCCCCGTTTTTTCAGGTGTTAAATATCAAATTGCCAAGCCCTTTGAAAATTATGAAAAACAATTTGAATCAGTTTTAAAAAAACAACAGATTGAGACTCCATTTTTTGCCTGTAATTGCATTTTAAATTTTTTGTATGCAAACCTTGATGGTAAAAAATCAGGACATGTGATCAGTGCAATGACCTTTGGTGAAATTGCATACATGTTATTGAATCAAACATTTATATACATAACAATCGGCCCCAGGCCTTTGGATAGAAAATAACATGGATGAAAAAAAATATAAATTCAGGAGCGCTCTGTGGCAAAAATATTAGTCGTTGAAGATGATGATTTCTTCAGAGAAGCAATCTGTGATTATTTAACGAATAAAAAATTTGACGTGACTCCCGCATTAAATGCATTGGTGGCACGAAAAATTTTGGGTGCACAAGATTTTGATGTTGTGATTACAGATATTCAAATGCCAGGACTTACGGGGATTGAGCTTCTGGAATGGTCAAAAACAAATAAACCCGTTCCATTTATAGTGATGACAGGTTTTTCGATGTTGCTCGAGACGCAATCTGCCTTTGAAATGGGTGCTAAAGAATTTTTAAATAAACCCTTTAAAAATACAGAACTGATTGCGGCCATTGACAGAACTTTAAATGTTCACAAAACTTTTGATGTGATCGTTCCTACGAATGAATACTGCAAGGTTTCTATAGAGGAATTCGTTGCAAAGCCAAAAACCGATTTCGATATTTTTATTAAATTATCTGATACGAAATATATTAAATTAGCAAACCAAGGCGAAGAAATTTCACAAGAGCGTGTGAATCATTTTAAAAGTAAAGGTGTTAAGCATTTATATATTTTAAAAGATGACTTTACTAAATTGGTCAAATTTAATTTAAAAATTAGTGAACTGATGAAGTCCAGTCAAAATATTTCAAACGAAAAGAAAATGAATTTTTTAAAATATACCGGCGAAGTAATTTTAGAAAAAGCTTTTGTTAAGGGTATCGACCAAGAAAGTTTTATTGATGCTCAGAGTTTTTTAAATACCACGATGGAAGTGATTGCTGATTCAGATGAACATTTTGACCTTTTAAATATGTTAAACACACATTCTGATTTAATTTATGCACATTCGTTAGGTGTTGCGATGTTTTCAATTATGATCGCAAAACAAATGGGTTTTGCATCCAGTTCGACGTATTCAAAATTAAGTATGGCCGGAATGTTTCATGATATAGGAAAAAAAGAAATCGACAGTACGATCTTAGAAAAGCCACGTCATTTATTGTCATTCGAAGAACGTAAAATTGTCGAAAGCCATGTGAACCGCAGTAAAGAAATTTTATTAGGAATTCGTACTGTGCCCGAAGATATTATTCAAATAATCAGTGAACACCATGAAGAAATTGGTGGGCAAGGTTATCCGGCTCATAAATCAAAAAAAGATTTCCATCCGCTGTCGCAGATTTTACAGTGTGCAAATTTATTCACAGGCCAAGTTTTAACCAGCAAGAATCATGTGGGTTTGTCTGGACCGGATGCTATAAAGTATATTTCCAGAATGTATGCAGATAAAATTGATACAGTTTTTTTAGTGGCTCTGAAGAAATTATTTTCCGGCTCTGTTGGGAATTAACGATTCAAGCGTGATTAGCTCATATAAGAAATTTCGATACGAAAATCGCCAGCATTGACACATTTAAAAATAAGTACGATGGTTTTATTTTGAAAACGATGAGCGATCGAATGATCTTTGCCGCGAACAATCGTCGGAATAGCGGGTTGAATATTTAAATCACCTTCATTTAAAATCTTTTTAGCTTTTCCAAAAATAATATTCAGTAATTCGGCGACAGCATCTTTATTTTCTTCGTCGATGGATTTAATATCTTCACCCAGCATTTTTGAGACAATGATTAAAAAAACAGATTCCGAAAACGACAAAGAAACAGTGCCTTTAAATCCCGAGCCAACAACTCCGACGACGCCACTGATGTCGCCACTCAGTTCGTCTGTTTTTTTGATGTATGGTTTTTCATGTGAAACTTCAAGGCCAGTCATTGTCGAAATTGTTTCAATCGTTGCATTCAGAATTGGATTTATAAATCGAACATCAAATTTTGACTTTGGGCCTGTTTTATTTAAGAGTTCTTGGACTTTATTTTTCAGCTGCTGCAGAGATGCTGGTTTGGGTAAAAAATGTATGAATTCATTTTGGCCAAACGAGTGAATAATGGCATCGCTGATAAAACCGCTGGAAATAAGAATCGGGCATGGAAGCGTTCGTTTTCTTTCGATCAAAATTTCAATCAGTTTTTGCCCAGACAGTTTATTCATTTGTAAATCTGTAATAATTAAATCAAAACGTTCGTCTTCTAATTTACGAAGAGCATCAAGACCATCGCTGCAAACGATAGGGTTGTGTCCAGTATGTGTCAGCGTTTCTTCATAGGCATCTGAGAGGGCTTTGTCGTCTTCAACTATTAAAATTCGAGCCATAATTACTAACTACCTTATTTTTTTATAGATCGTTTATTGCAAACCATCATTAAGCTGTCTGTAAAATCAATATCATTAATTGGTTTTTTCAGATAAAGATCGACGCCTTCGTTTTTCGCCAGTTGTTCTTGGTGGGGTTCGATTTCAGCTGTGACCATGATAAAGCCAATATTTTTAAATAAAGTGTGTGACCTGCAGTATTTCAGAAGTTCAATTCCTGTTAATAGTGGCATGTTCCAATCGCTGATGATGATATCAAAGGGAAGTTCTTTGCTAGTTTCTGATTGAAGCACGTCGATGGCTTTTTGACCGTCTTGGGCATCTAAAATATTGAGTATGCCAAGCGAAGACAAAGTATTTTTCATGATTTTTCGCATAACGAACATATCATCAACAACAAGAATTTTTAATTTTTTAAGTGAGTCCATGTATTATTTAGCTTAGAGTAAATATAAATTTATACAAACAGACATTTGTCTATATTTTTCACAAAATAAATTCGGATATCACGTTTGTCTTTTTGTTTTTGAGTCATTAAATTTATCGGGGATTACCATTTCTAGGTCGCTCCAAACTCGAGTAGTTTGGAGCGGGAGACGGGACTCAAACCCGCGACCTATGCCTTGGCAAGGCATCGCTCTATCAACTGAGCTACTCCCGCAATATAATTTGTGAACAGTAAACTTAATAAAACTGTAAATTGAAGTCAAAGTTAATTTATAAGCATTCGCAGATTAGGTTGGTAAAACCTGACCCGAAACTTTAAATTTGACTATATGTAAATTATATGTAAATATATAAATTCATGAATGAAAAAATCCAATGGCTGCTTGTCGATTTAAATTCGTTTTTTGCCAGCTGTGAACAACAAGATAACCCTTTGTTGCGTGGGAAACCTGTTGCGGTAGTTCCGATGATCACCGACAGCACATCGGTCATTGCGGCCAGCTATGAAGCGAAAATCTGCGGAATTAAAACAGGCACTCGCGTATCAGATGCAAAAAAAATGTGTCCGGGAATTCATTTTATAGCGGGTGGCCATAAAAAATATATTGAATACCATCATCAAATTATCGATGCGATCGATGAAATTTGTCCTGTTGAAAAAGTTTTGTCCATTGATGAAATGGCCTGCCGATTGATAGGTCGAGAATGCGAAATTGAAAATGCGATCGTGATAGCTCAAAAAATAAAAAAAAATATCATCGACAAAGTTGGCGTCTGCATGACGACGTCTGTGGGATTAGGTCCGAATGTTTTGATTGCAAAAATTGCTTCTGATATGATGAAGCCCAATGGGTTGGTCAGTATACCGAAAGAAAAAATTTCTGAAATTTTAGGCCCCTTGGATATTGATGTGATCCCTGGTGTGGGTAAAAATAATAAATATAAACTAAATTCAAAAGGTTTTTATAAAGTTCAAGATCTGATGAATATTTCAGAACACGAATTGCGCAGGGCTTGGGGCAGTATCTGGGGTCTGCGTGTCGGGCTTGAACTGCAGGGCCAAGATATTGAACTAAAAAAAAATGAAACTAGATCGTATTCGCATGAACATGTTTTGTCGCCGGATTTACGGAATACTCAGGGTGCGTATCAAATTTTAGCTAAATTATTATTTAAGGGTGCCGGACGTGTGCGAAAAAATTTAAAATCAATATCCGCCTTGGGCGTTTACGTCAGGTATTTGGATCACACTTGTTTTGAAAAATCGATTCAGTTCCAACCATCGAATGACACGACTTTTTTGCTGAATGAGCTTAAAAAAATGTATCCGTTTATGACGAATAAAAAACCCGTCAAAGTGGGTGTAATCATGGGTGGGTTGTCGTCTGCAAATGACCATCAGTTTTCATTTTTTGATAATCCTAAAAACGAGCGTATGAATAAAGCGATGGATATCATTAACGAAAAATTCGGCGCTAACACTTTGATTTCGGGCAGTTTTTTAAATGTCACACAACATGCCAAAGTCAAAATTGCGTTTAATCATATTCCGACCAAAGATGATGAATTTTAGCCCCGCATGCTTTGCTTAGCGCAAAAAAAAAAGAGAGATCGCGTGATCTCTCTTTTTTAAATTTAAGTTTTTAAGAACTAAAATTAATTATATAAAATAATTATTTAGTTACTTTTTTCTTTAAATCTTCAGCAGTTGCAGTAGCAGCTTTTTTAGCTTCTTCAACTTTAGTTGTTGCAGCAGTTTTTGCAGCATCAATTTTTGTTGTAGCAGCAGTTTTAGCTTCTTCAACTTTTGCAGTTGCAGCAGCTTTAACTTCTTCGACTTTACCAGTCGCAGCGTCTTTAACTTCTGTTACAGCTTGTGTAGCGGCGTCTTTAACTTCTGTTGTTGCAGTTGTTGCAGTTGTTGCAGCAGCTTTAACATCTGTAGCAGCTTGTTGAGCAGCTTCAGTTGTTGCAGTTTTAGCAGCGTCAACAGCTTCTGTTGTTTGCTTAGTGCAAGAAAATACTGCTACTGTAGCTAAAGCGATGATTAAAAGTTTCATGGGGTTCTCCTCGTGTTAATTGAAAGCGGTTAGGCTTTGTTATTGTTTTTTAATTTGTAGAAACACTTAGATACAAAATAAATTTTAAAATGACAAGCAACTAAATAATTTAAGTTATAACTTATGTCATGACTTGCGACTTATTGTTGCAATAGTATTATTTAAATCACAAACAAGAAAATGTAAACAGGCGGGCGCAAAATGCAATATCAACGGTTAGGCCAAGCGGGCATTAAAATTTCTAGATTATCAATAGGTTCATGGGTCACATTTTCAAATCAAGTGGATCTAAAATTAGCCGAAAATTGCATGGCGGCGGCATTCGATCATGGTGTGAATTTTTTCGATAATGCCGAAGTCTATGCTGGCGGCAAGGCCGAAGAAATCATGGGTGCTGTGATTAAAAAGTTGAATTGGCCGCGTATGAAATATATGACGACGACAAAGTTCTTCTGGGGTATTACGGATGGTCCAAACGAAAAAAATACTTTGAACAGAAAATATTTAATGCATGCCATTCAGGGATCATTAAAAAGATTCAACACAGATTATTTTGATCTGGTTTATTGCCACAGGCCCGATCCAGAAACGCCGATGACTGAAATCGTCTGGAGCATGCACGACATGATTGATCGCGGCTATGCGCTGTACTGGGGAACATCGGAATGGTCGGGCGCACAAATTTTAGAAGCTCATGCAGTTTGTGAAAAATATAATCTGCGCGCACCGATAGTTGAACAACCTGAATATAATTTATTTCGCCGTGACAAAGTTGAAACTGATTTTTTACCTGTGTATGAAAAACATCAAATGGGTTTAACCACATGGAGCCCCTTGGCTTCGGGTATTTTAACTGGAAAATATTTAAACGGAAAAATTCCCGAAGGTTCAAGGTTGGATTTAAAAAGCATGTCTTGGTTAAAAGACGATGCCCTAAATCAGAAATCAATTTCGCGCGTTGAAAAATTTGTGAAAGTTGCAAATGATTTATCTGTTGATCCTGCTGCTTTAGCTATTGCGTGGTGTTTAAAAAATAAAAATGTCAGTTCTGTGATTACAGGCGCGACCAGTGTTGATCAGATTCATAAAAATATGAAAGCCTTGGATGTGGTTTCGAAATTATCCGAAGAAGTCATGACGGTTTTGAATCAGATTTGATTAGATTGCCCAGATCATAAGCCGTATTCTGAATTTAATCAGATATATTCGTTATAAATAAATTATTTCGTGACAAGCTGGGCGGTTTTCATTAGCTTGCTTAAACAACTACTGTCGCGGGGTGGAGCAGCCCGGTAGCTCGTCGGGCTCATAACCCGAAGGTCGTAGGTTCAAATCCTGCCCCCGCAACCAATTTTCGTATTGGTAATTCACAGAAAAATCAAAAACAATAAATGTTCTAAGTACTTAAAAATCAAATAACAATTTTAATTTTTACTTTACGCATCAGGCATATTCTTTTCATTGTCTTTACTTGTCACATTTCGTCAGACACAATTTTTGTTAACGACCACAACATTGTAGAATCAGAGCATAACATGACGTTAAAAGAAGCCAAAATTGAAGAAGATTTGATCCAGCGCTTGCAAGATTTAAAATATACCTATCGACCGGATATTCGCGATCGCGAATCGCTTGAAGCTAATTTCCGTGAAAAATTCCAAACGCTCAATCGAGTGAAGTTGACAGACTCTGAATTTGCACGACTTCGTGATGAAATTGTAAGTCCTGATGTTTTTACTTCAGCAAAAAAACTGCGCGAAACAAATACATTCACCCGCGAAGATAGTACACCGTTGCATTACACACTGGTGAATACAAAAGACTGGTGCAAAAACGAATACGAGGTAATTAATCAACTTCGTATTAATACTGACAACAGCCATCACCGCTACGATGTGATCCTTCTTATTAACGGTGTTCCAGTTGTTCAAATTGAACTTAAAACTTTAGAAATCAATCCACGAAAAGCGATGGAACAAATCGTTGATTACAAAAATGATTCTGGAAATGGCTACGCCAATACAATTTTGTGCTTCATGCAGCTATTTATCGTCAGTAATAAAAATAATACTTATTATTTTGCCAACAACCATAAGCAACATTTTTCCTTCAATGCCGATGAGAGATTTTTACCGATCTATCAACTTGCGAATAAAGAAAATTTTAAAATTACTCATTTGCATGATTTCGCCGACAAGTTTTTAACAAAATGTAAGCTTGGAGAAATGATCAGTCGATATATGGTTTTAGTCGTCAGCGAACAAAAACTTATGATCATGCGGCCGTATCAAATTTATGCTGTTGAAGCCATCATTGAATGTATTAAGCAAAATCGTGGCAATGGCTATGTCTGGCATACAACGGGCTCTGGTAAAACTTTAACATCGTTTAAGGCATCGACGCTTTTAAAAGAAAACAATGATATTCACAAATGTTTATTTGTTGTCGATCGCAAGGATTTAGATCGTCAAACACGTGAAGAGTTTAATAAATTTCAAGAAGGTTGCGTTGAGCAGAATACCAATACTGGTGCATTAGTAAAAAGGCTATTATCAGATGACCATGCAGACAAAGTTATTGTGACTACAATTCAAAAATTGGGTCTAGCTTTAGAATCAGGCAGCAAGTACGAGGAAAAACTAAAACCCCTTGGTTCAAAACGAATGGCTATTATTTTTGACGAATGTCACAGATCTCAGTTCGGAGAAAATCATAAAGCAATTAAGAATTTTTTTCCTCATGCACAGCTTTTTGGATTTACAGGGACCCCGATCTTTGAAGAAAATGCCACTTATAAACGAGTTGATGGCACCGAAGCTACGTTCAAGACAACAAATGATATTTTTGAAAAAATGCTTCACCCCTATACAATAACAAATGCAATTGAAGATCGCAATGTCCTTCGTTTTCATGTGGATTACTATCAACCCCAAAGCGAAGCTGACAAAAAAATAAATATAAAGCCAGACGATTCACTCATGCAGCAAGCAGTCGTTGATGCTATTTTGGAAAAGCATGATATAGCAACGAATGGACGAAGGTTTAATGCAATTTTAGCAACAACTTCGATCAATAGCGCAATCGAATATTACAAATTGTTTAAAAACGCCCAGAATGAAATGTTAAAAAAAGACGAAGAATTTTCTCCGCTGAATATTGTCTGCGTATTTTCGCCACCAGCAGATGGCAATCAAGACGCAAGACAACTTCAAGAAGATTTGCCGCAAGAATTAGCTGACAATCAAGTAAACCCTGAAGGTAAAAAAATTGAACTTACTCAAATTATTGCTGACTATAATAAGCAATACGGAACAAATCATAATATAAATGACTTTGATTTGTATTACCAAGACGTTCAACAAAGAATTAAAGATCAAAAATATTCGAACCAAGATTATTCTCGTAAAAACAAAATCGATCTTACTATTGTTGTTGATATGCTTCTGACGGGCTTCGATTCAAAATATCTGAACACTCTTTATGTGGATAAGAATTTAAAATATCACGCTCTGATTCAAGCATTCTCTAGGACGAATCGGGTTTTGAATGATACGAAACCTTATGGTAATATTCTTGATTTTAGAGGCCAACAAAGCGCAGTGGATGATGCCATTAAGCTTTTCTCTGGTGAAAAAAAGGCAGATCAAGCCAAAGAAATTTGGCTGGTAGAGCCTGCTCCGAAGGTCATCGAAAGATTAGATGAAGCTGTTGATAAGCTGAAACACTTCATGCAATCACAAAAACTGAAATGTTCGCCTGACCAAGTCAGTAATTTAAAGGGCGATGAAGCAAGAGCTGAATTCATCAAGCACTTTAAAGAAGTTCAGCGCTTTAAAACACAGCTTGATCAATATACCAATCTGAACATTGACCAATTTCGTGATATTGAAAATCTGATTTCAACAGGTGATCTTCGTGGTTTTCGAGGAGCTTATCTTGAAGTTGCAAAAATTCTTAAAGACCAACAAGGTAAATTTCCAGATCATAATGATCCAATTGCACAAATTGATTTTGAATTTGTTTTATTTTCATCTGCAGTCATCGATTATGATTATATTATGAAGCTAATTGCCCAATACAGCAGTTCAACTTCAAAAAAGAAAATGACTCGTGATCAGTTGATTAGTTTACTGATGGCAAATTCAAATTTGATGGATCAGCGTGATGACATCATTGCATATATTGACACATTAGAAGTTGGCAAGGGTTTAACTGAAGAACAAATCCGTGAAGGATTTAAAGACTTTAAAGATCAAAAAATTACAACTGAGATTTCTAATATCGCAAAAAAACACGGACTTGAATCAGCAGCATTGTATGAATTTGTGAAAGCCGTTCATGACCGAATGATTTTTGATGGCGATAAGTTGACTGACCTAATGGAGCCGCTTGAGTTAGGATGGAAAGAACGTACTCAAAAGGAAGAGCAACTGATGAGAGCTTTGATTCCTTTATTTAAAAAATTGGCGAATGGTAGAGAAATTTCTGGATTGGCTGCGTATGAGTAAACAAACTAAGACTGCTTCTGTGCCAGGATTGAGATTTCCTGAGTTTAAAAAGTCTGATGAGTGGATATTAAAACCTTTTAGTCTGCTATTTAAGATTGGTAATGGAAAAGACTATAAGCACCTTAGTAACGGAAATATCCCTGTTTATGGCTCTGGTGGCTACATGCTGTCCGTTAATGATCATTTATATGATGGCGAAAGCGCATGTATCGGTCGAAAGGGTACTATTGATAAGCCAATTTTTCTTACTGGTAAATTTTGGACTGTTGATACGTTATTTTACACTCACTCGTTTGTTGATTGCATACCCAAATTTATTTTCTACATGTTTCAAGGGATAGTGTGGACCAAGCACAACGAAGCAGGCGGCGTTCCTAGTTTATCAAAAGAAATTATAAACAAAATTAAGAGATTTGTTCCACCAGGGGTTGATGAACAAAAAAAAATAACGGATTGCTTATCGTCAATTGATGATTTGATTACAGCTCAGAGTGAAAAAGTTAATTTTCTAAAAAATTATAAAAAAGGTCTTTTGCAACAGTTATTCCCTCAAGAAGGCGAAACAGTTCCTCGATTGCGTTTTCCTAAATTCAAAAAGTCTGGAGAATGGAAAATGGAAAAACTTGGGGATTTGACTACGAAAATTGGCAGCGGAATAACGCCAAAGGGCGGCAGTGAAAACTACAAAACATCGGGAAGACCCTTTATACGAAGTCAAAATGTAGGCAGGGGATATTTAATTCTCGATGATGTTGTTCATATTAATGAACAAATGCATTCGACATTTTCCTCTACTGAAATCAAATTGAACGATGTTTTGCTAAATATCACAGGTGCATCTATTGGACGTAGTGTAGTTGCGGATAAAAGAATTGTCGGTGGAAACGTTAATCAGCATGTTTGTATAATCCGCTATAATGGGGAAAGTCTGCATCCAACATATTTGTGTCAATATTTGCTATCGCCATATGGGCAAAATCAAATCGATAGCTTTCAAGGTGGCGGAAACAGAGAAGGTCTTAATTTTGCTCAAATCAGGTCGTTCGTTTTACCTTTACCTAAATCGTTAGATGAGCAAAAACTGATTTCAGATCTGTTTTTTTCACTTGATGAGCTAACAGCCCTAGAAAACGATAAATTTGAGCAACTCAAAAGTCATAAAAACGGTCTCCTTCAAAAGCTATTTCCTGAGATTGAGTCGGATGAGAAAGGAAATAGTTAATGTCACTAGAACAGATTGCTAATGAAATTAAAAATCTTAGCGAAAAGATAGTTCTTGTATATGCCTTCAATACAATAGGAAAAACAAGGCTTTCTGTTGCTTTCAAAGATACGACGAAAGATGCAGATGGAAATCACACTGGTGTTTATTACAATGCTTTCAGCGAAGACTTATTTGTTTGGGATAATGACATCGAAAATGATGAGGCCAATATCCGATTAACAGTTAAGATGAGTAACTTGAGCAAACTTCACTCTTCTTTTACTGAAGAAGATGTGATGAAGCAATTAGAGCAATACAAGCCAAGGTATAACTTCTTTTTTGAGTATCATGATGACGTTCAGCAAGGTTTAAAATCAATCTCTTTCCATTTACCTGAAGACGTTAGTCTTAGTATCAAAATATCAAGAGGCGAAGAACGTATTTTTGTCTGGTGCTTATTTCTTGCTATGTTTGAAGTTGAGGGCTGGGCTGATGAGCAGAGCGCTCACTTCTTTATTGATGACCCTGTTTCAAGTCTTGATGATCATAACATTTTTATTACGGCAGCCACTTTATTTGATTTAATCGAAAAACATTATGAGCACAGAAAAATCATTATCACTACCCATCATATTGGTCTTTATTCAATTTTAGCCGATTGGCTAACAAAGGGTGAAAAAAGTGGTCGATACAAACCGATAACAAGTTTAAAAATTTTGAGTCGCAAAGATACTAGGGTCACACTTGAGACCTCGAGAAACGATGTATTTTTGCATCATTTGCATTTAATTCAAATTCTGGATAAGGCAGTTCAGACAGGCTTAGAGTCTTATCACTTTGCACTTTTAAGGCAGGTTCTTGAAAATGTGTCTTCCTTTCTCGGTGTCGGTCGAGTCAATTATGTTCTTGAGCAGATCGGCATTGAAAATCCAAGTGAAGACTTGAGAATCGTTAATAATTTATCTCACGAAAACGTATACCGCTTAAAACCTTTAAGGATGCATCCAGACAACGAAGAACTATTCAAAAACATTTTTAATAAGCTGAAAGACAAATATCAGTTTGTTACACATACGGAGCAACAATAATGACAAAAGAACAACTTAAAGACTTAGGAAAAACCCTTTGGGCCATCGCCGATGATCTTCGCGGAGCAATGAACGCCGATGACTTTCGTGATTATATGCTATCGTTTTTATTCTTACGATATTTGTCCGATAACTACGAGACTGTAGCAAAAAAAGAATTAGGTAAAGACTATCCAAAGGGCGATGGAAAAAAGGCCCCTCTTTCGATTTGGTATAAAGAAAACAAGAAAGATGCGGACGCTTTTGAAAAGCAAATGCGTCGCAAAGTTCACTACGTCATTAAACCAGACTATTTATGGGCTAATATTGTTGAACTGGCTCGAACACAAGATGATCAGTTGTTGAAAACCTTAGAAAAAGGATTCGACTATATCGAGAAAGAATCCTTTGAAAGTACATTTCAGGGTTTGTTCTCTGAAATTAATTTAAGTTCAGAAAAACTTGGAAGAAGTTATCCCGAGAGAAATAAAAAACTTTGTACAATTATTACTAAAATCGCCGAAGGAATATCAGAGTTTTCAGCAAGCAGTGATATATTGGGTGATGCCTATGAATATTTGATTGGTCAATTTGCGGCGGGCTCTGGAAAAAAAGCTGGCGAGTTTTATACCCCCCAAAGGATGTCTGACATTTTATCAAGAATTGTAACGCTTGATAGCCAAGACCCGTCAAAAGGCAGCAAGAAGAAACTCGACAACGTTTTAGATTTTGCGTGTGGATCAGGATCATTACTTTTGAATGTTCGTAATCAGCTGAAAAAAAATGGTGGAAGTATCGGTAAAATATATGGGCAAGAGTCCAATATTACCACCTACAATCTTGCGCGCATGAATATGCTTTTGCATGGCCTCAAGCAGACAGAATTTGCAATTCATCATGGTGACTCACTTGAAAATGATTGGGATTTGTTAAATGAAATGAACCCATCAAAAAAAGTTGAATTTGATGCGATTGTCGCAAATCCACCTTTCAGTTTACGTTGGGAACCAACTGATGAAATGGGACAAAACTTTAGATTTAAAAGTCACGGACTGGCTCCTAAATCCGCAGCTGACTTTGCATTTTTACTTCATGGGTTTCATTTTTTATCTAAAGAAGGGACAATGGCAATTATTCTTCCACATGGTGTTTTGTTCCGAGGTGGAGCCGAACAAGAAATTAGAAGAAAACTTTTAACGGATAATCGTATAGATACCGTGATCGGCTTGCCATCAAATTTATTTTACTCAACTGGGATACCGGTCTGTATTTTGATCCTTAAAAAATGTAAAAAATTTGATGATGTTCTTTTTATAAATGCAAGCGAGCACTTTGAAGCAGGTAAACGCCAAAATAATTTGCGAGAAATTGATATCGATAAAATTGTCGAAACTTATCAAAATCGCAAAGAAGAAACGCGCTACTCGAAGCGTGTGCATCTGTCTGTGATTGAAAAAGATCATGATTTTAACTTGAATATTTCTCGTTATGTTTCAACCGCACAAGCAGAAGTGCAAATTGATTTGGGTAAAGTTCATGAACAAATCGTCGCAATAGACAAGCGCATCAGTGAAGCAAAAAAAATCCACAATGGGTTTTTGAAAGAGCTTGGGTTGAAGGAAATTTAATTAAGATGTGTGAGTCAGAAAAATCTAGTTGGTTCTTTTTTTCAGTATCTTGGAATATGAGTTGGACAATGCTCTTTAAAAAATAAAACAGTGGGGCCCGTTATCTGAGAATTAGAAGAATAATTGAAAAAGGAATAAGTTAAAATGATGTATAATTTTAAAATATCTGATGAGATGAGCAATCAAATTCAGAGCATAGTCAAAGACAAGGGTTTTTCAGAAGAGACTATATTAGGATTTAGCAAAATTTTTGAGAATTTTTCAAATCAAGAAAGTATCGAAGACAGGCTCGCTCAAAGGCTGGGACAATATTTTTATTACTACGCTCAAATAGATGAAATCTTGACTAAAATTGTGCGATCTCTTTTGCCTGAGTTGGATCTTTCAATTATGGAACTTGATTCGTCTAAAGGTCAAAATTCATTTCTTAAAAAAATTGAATTACTAAGGTCGTTAATTCCAAACTCGCACCAATTAAAAATTTTCCCATTATTGAAGAAACTTAATACTGTAAGAAACGAGTTTGCACACTCTTCGCCAACTAAGTTAAACTTAACAAAGATGAATCAAGATCTAATAAGTGTATTCAGAGATGCATTTGTATTAGATGACAATTTGTTTCAGAAAGCCTCGACCTCAATTAAATCCAATGATGAAATAAGTGTCACAGTAAAAATAATTCTTGTTACAAAAATGTATATAGAACTTTTTTCAAATATAGAAACTTTAGGAAAAAAAGAAGATAAGCATCTGCGATTGTTTGAATCGGTTAGAAAATTCTCAAGTCTTTATGTGAG
>CANBND010000011.1 GCA_947370945.1 Pseudobdellovibrionaceae bacterium
TTGGGATTTAAAATAATTTGTCCTTGATATTTCACTGCGCCGTACAAATCATGCATACGATTAAAACAACGAAGTAACGTCGTTTTACCACAACCCGACGGACCAATCAGTGCCGTTACCGATTTTTCATGAATCGGCATAGATACAGATTTTAAAACTGTTTTTTCAGATGTGTAACCAAAGGTTAAATTTTTAACTTCAGCCTTAATCAAATTTTTTAGCACTGGCTTTTCATTATTTAAATTATTCAACATTTTACCACCGATATTTTTTTCTGAAACGATACCGAATTAAAATCGCCGCAATATTTAAAATTAAAGTCATTGATAATAAAACAATACCTGTTGCTGCAGCATTCACATGAAATTCTTCTTGAGGTCTTGATATCCAATTAAACATCTGAATCGGCATCACCGTGTAGGGATCAGATAGCCACTGAAGACTCACATACGGAGCAACCGTTGAAATTGGTGCTGTTGGTAAAAAAGCAATAAATGCCAACGCTCCAACGGTAATCAGTGGCGCTGTTTCACCGATCGCACGCGATAACGCAATTACAACACCCGTCATGATTCCACCAAAACTGTAGGGCAAAATATGATATTGAATCGTTTGCCATTTTGTCGCGCCCACTGAATATGAAGCTTCTCGAATATGCGACGGAATTGTTCGGATCGCTTCACGAGTTGTCACAATAATAATTGGCAACACCAATAATCCCAAAGTCATTCCTGCGGTCATTATACTTTGGCCCATTTTAAATTGATAAACAAACATCGATAAAGCCATAATTCCGTAAATGATCGAAGGAATGCCCGCCAAATTTAAAATATTTAATTCGATTAATTTAGATATCCAATTTTTTTTCGCATATTCTTCTAAGTAAATTCCCGTAGCCACCCCCAATGGAATGGCCATGAATGATGTCACAAGCACAATCGCAAGACTTCCGACCCAGGCTGATAAAATACCCGCTTTTTCCGGAAATCTGGATGGGAACGAAATAAAAAACATTTCATTAATTCTAGGGTAACCTGTTTTAAACATATCAATAATCAATGTCAGTAAAACTGAAAACGAAAAAATAAGAACAATAAGTCCTGCAAAACGAAAAATAAGATCTTGAAGCTTAATTTTTTGAATTAAATTATTTGTGCTCATCGGCTATTTGACCTTTTTTTCTAAACGTGAACGAATTCGTTGGCCAATCAGATTCAATGAAAACGTAAAAACAAAAAGTGTTAATCCTGCCACATAAATTGTTTGATACCCAATTGAGCCGTGTGGCAAATCACCCAGGCTGACTTGCACAATATACGCAGTCAGTGTGGCTGTTGACTCTGTTGGGTTAAATGAAAAACGGGGCTGCAATCCTGCGGCAATGGCAACAACCATTGTTTCACCAATTGCGCGAGAAATTGCCAATACAAATGCTGAAGCAATTCCAGAAAATGCCGAAGGCGCAACAACTTGAAATGAAGTTTGAAATTTCGAGGCACCAAGCGCAAGACTGCCCTCACGTAAACTTTGCGGAACAGCTCGCATCGCATCTTCAGAAAGACTGCTGACATACGGAATTATCATGATTCCCATAACAAGGCCCGCAGACAGCGCGTTGAACGTCGAAATCTCTGGCCGTATAATTTGTAAAATCGGCGTCACAAACAACATTGCAAAATAACCATAAACAACCGTGGGAACAGCGGCCAATAATTCTAAAAGTGGTTTGAAAATTTCACGCACACGAACACTCGCAAATTCACTTAAATACACGGACGTGATTAACCCGAACGGTATCGCAATACTTAAGGCGATTACTGTCGTCATCAAAGTACCTGTCACTAATGGTAAAATACCGTATTTGGCATTTTCAAATAACGGTGTCCATTCCGTTTCTGTTAAAAATTCTTTCAGACTAACGACTTTAAAAAATGGCATGGCTTCGACCAACAAAGTATAGACAATGGCAAACGTCACACATACGGAACTGAGCGCACACAGAAATAAAATTCCTTCAATCAAAAGTTCTTTGATTTTTCGAATATTTTTACGTGAAGACATTCTTTTCTTATCTGTCAGTGAATTTTTCTGTGAATTTTGCAATGAATATAAACTCATTTATTTTTTATCGTCCATAGTCGTCTTGGTAACGAACAATATCATCTTCACCAAAATAACTGCCCACTTGAACTTCGATAAATTCAACATCTGAATTCGACATGTTCACAATACGGTGCTTAGCACCTTGTGGAATATAAATATGTTCACCCGCTTTGACAGAAATTTCTTTGTCATTCAATACAACTGTGGCTGAACCTTTGACCAAGATCCAATGTTCAGAACGCTTAGCGTGTGATTGATAAGATATTTTTTGACCTGCATCGACACGAATAATTTTTGATTTATAATGTGTTTCATTTTTTAAAATTTCAAAACGACCCCAAGGCCTGTTTTCAAAAACATGTTCTTCGGTCATTTTTTTAAATTCTGGTTTTGAATTTATTTTTAATTTATCAACGACGTCTTTGACCTTTTGTGAATCGCCTTTTTTACAAATCAACATCGCATCGACAGTGTCGACAATAATCAAATCGTCGACGCCAATTAAGGAGTAATTTTTTTCATTTAGACCAACAATCGCGTTCCCTTTGGCATTGACCTCAGTCAGCTGATCGGCTTGATCTTTTTTAATTGAATTTCTAGCTTCGGCTAAGGCGTCCCAACTGCCCAAATCACTCCAGCCAATATCACAGGTCACGCAACTTAATTCATTCGATGTTAATTTTTCTAATATCGCATAATCAATCGAAATACTTTTTAGGCTTGCATAAATTTCTGATAAATTCGAAAAATCTTTGTCTAACTTTGAAACTTGCATCCAAATTTCGGGTTCAAATTTTTGAAACAGTTCAATCATCTTTGAAACTTTGAAAATAAAAATTCCGGCGTTCCAAAAATATGTACCGGCATTTAAAAAATTTTGTGCTAAATCCAAAGTTGGTTTTTCATGAAATTTTAAAACAGCAGTGGGCTTTTGCGTGCCCACAGCACGGTCTTGAACCTGAATATAACCAAAACCTGTTTCTGGTTTGTGCGGTTTAATTCCCAAAGTAACAATTTGGTTTTGGTTCGCGGCTACGGCGGCAGCACCAACCGCATCATAAAATGCGGATTCATTCATAATTAAATTATCTGATGAAAACACGCCAACAACTTGGTCGGTTTGTTTTTGCAATTCTAAATATTTGCAAACCAAAGCAATGGCCGGAGCCGTATTTTTAGGTTGTGGTTCATAAATGACTTTTTCAGTTTTAAAATGATTTATACGCAAATCCGATTCTGTCAAATCACGAAAATTGATCGAAGTCACAATGATCGGTGGTTGATATTTCTGTAACCGCTTCAGTGTCATCGTGTGCAGTGGTTGATCTAGGAGTTCACAAAATTGCTTAGGAAATTTCGAACGTGAAATGGGCCACAGCCTTGTACCGCTTCCGCCACTCATAACAACAGGTAAAAAATTCATCTTTTTAGTCATAAAAAACAATTTACTGATAATCACGAAAACGATCAATCAGTTTGGCTTACGTTTTGCTTTATGATTCAGTTAAGATAAAAAAAGAGTCACTTCGTCACCAAATATAAGGGGATTATATGAAAAAAATGTTAGTTTTAATGGCATTGCTTACAGTATCAACTTTAGCCACAGCACAAACCGTAACTATACGTGGAGTCAGACTTTCAGGAAGTGGTTGCGGCCCAGCAAGTGCCAGCGCTGTAACAACTGCTGATGGAAAAACGTTGTCTGTTATTTTTGACAATTACACCGCAGAAATTGGTAACGGTTCAGCTAATCCACAAGCCACTTCAATTCAAAAAGATTGTCGCGTCATGATCGATGTTGATGTTCCTGCAGGTTTTCAATACGCACTTGAGCAAACAGATTATCGCGGTTTCGTAGCAATGCCAGCCTCTGCATATGGGATGCATCGCTTTGTTCAGAACGTTCCAAGTCAACCGATCGTTAGCATGCGTGAAGCTCAGCTCAAAGGACCTATCAATCAAAATTATGCAGTCAGTATCAAACAAAAACCTGGCCGCTATATTTATTCTGCGTGTAATTCAAAAGTTCAGACGATTGATCTAATGTCTCAACTGATGGTTGCCTACTTACCAAATACAACGGATCGTTCGATTGCGATGATCAACCTGGATACGATCGATACTAAAGTTGCATCGAGCTTTCAATTAAGCTGGAGACGTTGTCAGTAATACTTGATTTTAAAATTCAGAAATAAAAAACGGCCTCTTTGAAGGCCGTTTTTTATTTCTGAAAATTTTTATTATCTATTGAACTTCAAATTCTCCGACTAATGGAAAATGATCAGATGAAACTATCTCTGTTAATGATTTTAAATAGTTTACTTTTAATCCTCGAACAAAAGCATGATCTAAATTCGAATGCACACCACTGACTGTTGGTCGTGGAAAATCATACCAAGTTAAATTTCTTTTTGATGTCATATCTTTTAATATTTTTAAACGTGCCGCATTCCACGTATTCATATCGCCGATAAAAATAACCGGCCCTGCATGCGCATCAACCTTGGCCATGACCTGCTCAATGTGACGTTGAAATTTATCAATAGCTACAAAATTAATAGCATGGATATTAATAACTAATAATTCTGCATTTTTTAAACCTTGAACCTTAAACGTTTCATATGATGTCAATTTTGGCGTACTGATGACAGGCTCGACATCTGTTGTTCGAGTATATGTTGTCGATGTTGGCTTCACTTGACTGCTTGTCATCAGACCTGAACTCGACTGATCTTTGATTCGTATCCAAGATACAAAATAGTTGGATAATGTGTTGGGTTTTTCAGAAACTGCTTTTTGAAAAATAGAATCTGAAATGGCTTCTTGAATTAAAACCAGATCATAATTTTTTTGCAACCTTACAAAATCGTTTGCCCAAACTTCGCCTTGTTTCGCTTTTTGAATATTCCAATCCAGCAAATTAAATTTACGCGGCAGTTCTGTTTTTTGCGCTGATCCTGATGATTGAATTACATTTGCATCTGTTGGTAAAACATATCCTCCAGATGAAATTGCAAATGACTGACACGAAAATGTTAATATTGCAGCGGCCGAACAAATAAACTTCGAATACATAATGACTCCCGTCAAGGTTGGTATTTGAGTACTTGCTCTAATTTTGAATTTGAATTTACGGACTGACAAAACAGATTTGGTCTAGCACGACCAAAAATAACCTAAAACGAACATATCTAATATGTTATTGATACAATAATATTTAAAAAAACTAATTGAACAGATCTTTGGTCTTGCGAATTTCTAAGACGAACGACTTAATTTGCTCTTGAACATAGGATTGATTCTGATCAATCCTATCCATAGCAGATGATAAGTTTTTTTCTTTTTTTACAGCGAATTTAACATCTTTAATTGCACGACGTGCGCCTTCGATCGAAAATTTATCCCGATACAAAAGCTTACGGATTAAAAACGCATTCTCAACATCTTTTTTTGTATACATACGTTGATTGTTTGAAGCTTTTTTAGGTTTTAATAAATCAAACTCTTGTTCCCAATATCGTAAAACATACTGTTTAATTCCCAGCAGATCCGCGACATCACCAATTTTAAAACCAAATCGATCTGGTATGGCTTTGATTTCAGATAGCAACAATTCATCGACCAAAACGCTGGGCATTTGAGACGAGTCTGCTTTTTGATCTGTTGTCACATCTGCAGGAATCAAGAAAGAATCTTGCAAAATAATTTCTTCAGCAATATTTGAATCTGTAATATTTGAATCTGTAATATTTGAATCTACTGAATTTTCAATAGAGTTATTTTCAGAATTATTCATCGTCATCCTCGTCTTTACCAATTAAGTGAGCATATTCTTCACCGTTCAACATCGCTTTTAGAACTTGGCTGGGCCTAAAAGTTAAAACACGTCGTGCAGAAATTTTAATTTGTTCACCCGTTTGCGGATTGCGACCGATACGTTCGTTTTTCCCACGTACAATAAAATTTCCGAATCCAGAAATTTTAACTTTTTCACCGGACTGCAGTGTTTTTTTTAAAGAATTAAATACCAACTCGACCAATTCGCTGGCTTCTTTTTTCGAAAACCCGATTGTCTCATAAACTTTTTCAACGATGTCAGCTTTGGTGACTGTTGAATTTCCAATATTTTGTCCGGCCATATTTCACCTGTTCTTTTTTTGCCTCTTCTATTTTTGAGACAATTTAATGCTACCAAGCTGCTGAAATGAATCAAGTTTTTGAAAATAACTGGACCTTTTTATTCAACGCGCACAGTAAACTTCAAGGCCTTACTGTCTTAATTGAGCACCCGTCGTTTTCATGATTCCAGCAATCGCTTTTTCAGAAATTATTTTGATCATATCCTCAGTCAAAGCCTGATCAAAACTATGCAGCGACAGCCTAACTGCGACTGATTTTTGCCCAAGTGGTAACTTATCACCTTCATAAATATCAAACACGGTTGAATCTTTAAAATTTGATCCCGCAGCTTTTTTTAATTCTTTCAACAAATCACCGACAGGTTTTTTTGCATCCATCACAAATGCAAAATCACGATCCACTGGCTGAAAACCAGATAAAGATTTAAACTTCACAGGACGCGCTTGATCCGGAATCAGCATATCTAAATTGATTTCACACATGACAACAGGCACGCGAATTTTTGAATTGTTTAACAGAACAGGATGCATCGAACCTAAAAATCCGATCGTTTTACCTTCAACAAATAAACTTGTGCATTGACCTTTATGTAAAAACGCAGGCGTAGGTTGTACATCTTGAAATGTAGCGGCGCTGATTTGCAAAAATGAAAATAATTTTTCTAAAACAGATTTCATTTTGTAAATCAACGGAGTTTGTTCTGAATACAATCCAAAGGGCTCGCCCCACATTGTTAAACACAAACGTTGATGTTCACCGAATTCGGCAGAACCCTTTGAAAATACCGATCCCATTTCAAAAAGCTGCCCTGAAGAATTCCCAGAGTGAAAATTTTCACAGACATTTCGCCATAATAAATTCGACAGACACCTGCGCATGATATTGATTTCTTCGCTGAGCGGATTTTTTAATTTTACAGGCTCTTTAGATACACCAAGACCCCATTTGTCATACAAACTGGCGTCACCCAAAAATGCATTTTCTGTAGTTTCATTTGCAAAGGCGTAATTAAACGCGCGCGAAAATCCTTCGGCTCTGAAAAATTCAGATAGCTTTGTTTGATTTAAATATTTTGCATCATGTTTTGCGGGCTCTTTTGCAAATACAGGTAACGTTTCGGTGATATGTTCGTAACCCTTAAGCCGCGCATACTCTTCAACCAGATCCATATCGCGCTCTAAATCAAAACGAAACAATGGCGGAGTGACTGAATAATCTGAACCAATCTTTTCAAGCTTACAATCAAGTCCCTGCATATACTGTTCAAATAACTTGGCGTCAGCAACATAACCCAAACGATCTGTGATCGTTTGCATATTGATATGAACTGGTTTTTTTGTAATCGGTTTTGGATAAATATCATGATGACCAGCGAATGCTGTTCCACCAGCCACTTGCTGAATCAAATAAACAGCACGGTCCATAATTTCTTGGGTCTGACTAGGGTCAACTCCGCGTGAAAATCTGTACGCTGAATCTGTTTCAACACCATGACTGCGTGACGATTTACGAACACTCATCGCTTGAAAGTTTGCGCTTTCAATAAAAATATTTTTCGTAATAAGACTGACTCCTGAATTTAATCCGCCAATGACTCCGGCCATAGCAACGGCTTTTTCAGAATCACAAATTAATAATTCTTCGCCAGTTAAATTCAGATCTTGATCTTTCAGTGTCTTGAATTTCTCAGAGGCTTTCGCTGTACGAACAACAATTTCATGACCTGCAATTAAATCGGCATCGAACGCATGAAGAGGTTGACCCATTTCAAGCATCACATAATTTGTAACATCGACCACATTATTAATTGAATTCATACCCACAGATTCTAAGCTTTTTTTCAGCCACGCAGGGCTTTCAGAAATTTTGACTCCTGAAATATAGCGACCACAATAACGTGGACACAGTTCAGAATTTTCAACTGTTAATTTTATTTTCGATGATGTTAGTTCTTTTGAAAATTCAGTTTGTACTGTTGGCTTTTTAATTTTTTTATTTAATAAACAACCAATTTCGCGGGCCAATCCGTAATGACTTAAACAGTCTGCGCGATTTGGCGTAACTTTCAGTTCAAAATTCACATCGTTGTATCCCGCAAATTCGGAATATGACATACCGACCGTTGCAGCTTGAGGTAAAATTTCAAGACCTTCACTGACTGTTGCAAGTCCTAACTCTTTCAACGAACACAGCATTCCGTTACTTTCGACATCACGGATTTTTGATTTTTTGATTGCAAAATTCCCAGGTAAAACTGCACCGGGTAAAGCGACAATGACTTTGTCACCTTGTTTGTGATTTTGTGCTCCGCAAACAATTTGTTCGATTTTCCCGTGACCAATGTCAACTTGGCACAAAGATAATTTGTCAGCGTTTGGATGTTTGTCTTTGACAGTGATGTGACCGACAACAACATTTTGAAAGTCTTTAGCGCGATTTGTGATTTCTTCGACCTCAAGACCCGCTTTTGTTAAAATATCTGCAAGCGCTATGGGATTTTCAAAGAACTCAGCCACATCAACAAAATCATTTAACCATTTTAAAGAAATTTTCATATATACCTTTTCAAATAAAAATTATCAGTCGAACTTTGTATCCTGCAAACTTTGTTTGCTCTAAAATTGTTTCAAGAAACGAACGTCATTTTTTGGAAAGTGTCTGATATCATCGACGCCGTATTTAATAATTGCCATGCGTTCAACACCAAAACCAAAAGCAAAACCTTGCCATTTCGGATATTCAACTTTGGCAAATTCAAAAACTTTTGGATTAATCAAACCACAGCCGCCGATTTCGATCCAACCGGATTGTTTACACAAAGAACATCCCGAACCTTTACAAATTGGACATGAACAATCAACTTCAGCCGATGGCTCTGTGAACGGAAAAAAGCTTGGACGAAATCGTGTTTTTAAACCTGGACCAAAAAATTCACGAACGAAAAATGAAATCGTTCCCTTTAAATCTGCCATCGAAACTTTTTCATCGACACACATTCCTTCAATTTGATGAAAATTCGGTAAATGCGAAATATCGCTATCACAACGAAACACAGGGCCCGTTCCAATAATTCGTAACGGCGGTTTTTCATTTTCTAAACTGTGAATTTGAATCGGCGACGTGTGTGTTCGTAAAACATGAGTCTCGTCGACAAAAAAAGTATCTTGCATATCACGAGCAGGATGATTTTTTGGAATATTTAGGGCTTCAAAATTATAGTAATCTTTTTCAATCATTGGACCTGTTCGCAAAGCATAACCTAATCGCGCCATAATCGAAAAAATTTCGTGTGTGACTTTATAAATCGGATGTTCATGCCCGCGCTCTGTTGTCGATGCCGATAATGTCAGATCAATTTTTTCTGACAACATCTGCGATTCGATTTCTTTATTTTTTAAATTTGATTCAGCCTCTGCATAAACCGTTTCAAGTTCAGCTTTGACCTCGTTCACCAATTTTCCAAAGAGTGGCTTTTCTTCTTTTGGTAATGAGGCCATCAATTTCATGGCTTCAGTCAGAGCTCCGCTTTTACCTAAATACTGAACTTTAAAATTATACAGTTCAGTTGAATTGGCAGCTTTTTGAAAATCTTTTAGGGCTGATTCTTTGATATCGTTCAGTTTTGTATTAGACATATTTAAGCTTTCTGTTTAAGTCTTTTATTATTGCGATTAAATAAAGTCTTTTCAAGTATTTAGCGATATGTTATCAGATATGACTCTATTTATTTTAAGGATACCGTGGCGCATAAAAATAAAGAAAATTACAGTCCCTACAAAGCTCGTCAAGAAAAAGCTGGTCGCGATCTAAAATCAGTCGAAATGATCGCAAGTCAACGCGGTGTACATCGGCGCGCTGAAAAAATTTATCCCGTGAACGAAGCTAATGACAGGCTTTTTGATATTTTTAAAAATCATGACTTTAAATGCTCACATGAAGAACGCCTAAAGCTTTCGCAGTTTTACAGATTACTTCTTGAAAACCAAGAACACAAAAACTTCACGCGTCTGTTAAACATTAAAGATATCGGCATCAAACATTTTATCGATTGTCTGATCTTGACTGAAATTTGCGAACTGAAGTTTCCGCTGTTGGATGTAGGAACAGGCCCAGGATTTCCGGGGATTCCTTTGAAAATCAGATTCCCCGACGAACAAATTATTTTAGCAGAAGGTGTCCAAAAACGTGTCGAGTTTTTAAAACATGTTCGCGAACAAATGCGTTTTAAAAATTTAGATATCATTGGACGAAATATTAATCCGTATTTTATGTATCCGGTGAACGGCGTCATCACTCGCGCCGTTGAAGACGTCACAAATACTTTGAAAAACACAGTAAATTGTCTGCAATTGGGTGGGCATGTTTATTTTATGAAAGGGCCTGGTGTTGATCCAGAAATTGAAAAAGCCCAAAATGAAATGAGCGAATTTTTTAAATTAGTTAATGATATCACTTACGATTTGCCAAAAACAGAAAATCACAGACGCCTTGTGATTTTTGAAAAAATAAAACATGCTGAATTACCCGAAGATGACGACAACGATATTTTATTAAACGATTCATTTTAAATGCTTCGATAACTTTTAAAGGTCAAATATGCGTATCACTGAAATTTCATCCAAAGACAATCCGGTTTTCAGAACTATGAAAAAACTTTTAACGTCAAAAGGCATCAAAGACGAAAAATGTTTTTTATTGATGGGCGAAAAATTAATTTCTGAATTTCTAGAATTAAAAAATCCTTTGTTTAAAATCAAAAACGTCATCAGCTTTGATGAAACACCCTTTCCACTTTTACAAACAGAATTAAAATTAAAAAAAGATCTTTTTGATGAGCTGGATGTTCTGGGTACACATTATCCGATGCTCCTCTTAGAATACTTTGAATTAAAAGAACCCAATTTATTAGAATCACCGCAAGGCTTAGAAATTATAAGCCCTTTGGGTGATCCCAAAAATTTGGGCGCCTTATCAAGATCCGCGTTGGGTTTTGGCGCTTCAAAAATTATTCTGACAAAAGAATCTTGTCATCCGTACTTGCCTCACGCGATCAAAGCCTCGGCCGGTGCAATTTTAAATATCCCAATTTATTATACTCGGCTTGATACCAGCGAATTACCACTGACAGGTGAAAATTTTGCTTTGAACTTGCATGGCCAAAAAGTACACGATTTAACATGGCCAAAAAATCTGCGTCTGTGGGTCGGCGAAGAAGGCCCCGGCCTAAAATTATCGATGGATCAAAAACGCAAAATTAAAATGATCACGATCCCCACCAATGGAATCGAATCTTTGAATGCAACGGTTTCGACATCGATTGCGATGTGGGAATGGAAGAAACGGAATTAAGCCGCTAATAAAAAACGAGCTTTATGCAAATCGTATTCAGCTTGAATTTTTAACCACATCATAGGCGTCGTTCCTAAAACTGCCTCAAGCTCTATAGCAAACAATGGTGTAATTGATCGTTTACCATTAACAATCTCGTTGATTTTTCGATGCGAACATCCACACAAATCGGCAAACTGCGTTTGATTTAAATTCATTTCGTTCATATAAACTTCGCTTAAAACCTGACCCGGATGTAAAGGTTTAGGGTTTGTAATTTTATTTTTTGTTTTCTTCATCCGCTTATCCTTTGTGATAATTTTCAATTTTAACATCATAGAAATCACCATTTTTAAACTTAAACGTAATACAATATGGCAGCCTAATCGTAACACTCCATTCGTCTGAACGATTACCCTTCAGCTTATGAAGCCGAATATTCGGAGGTTGACCTTTAATTTTTAAATCATTCAACGTATCTGTCGCATGCATAATGGTTAAAAGCGCCTTCGCTCGCAAACAAAATTCTCTGGGGATAGCCTTACTAAAGTTATTTTCACAAATTTCCTCAGCAGCTTTATTACTAAAATTTAATATCACAGAGACCTCTATTACACTATATGGTATAGTGTTGTTTTTGTCAAGATTGTGATTGGCATGAATCTTTGATCTGCGACTGTTTAATTCGATCTAAATAGGTTTTGAACCAATTACCTGTCAAAAATTTTGACATCTATTTATAAACTTACTTTTAGACTATTCTCTTTCAAATTAACAAAAAGGGAGAATTCTATGAATAAAATTATCTTAACATTTTTAGCGATGGCTTTAACTTCGCAAATGACAATGGCTCAAGACCAAATCAGTACAACGACTGAATCTTTACCAGAAATAAAAACTCAAAAAACAAAAGGCCTTGAAGTCGGCTTAGTTTATTCAAATTTAACAGATATGAATATGAAAATAGAAGGGTCTGTCAATATTAACGGCCAATCTTATAATTTTGATCAAACATCTAAGGGTGGTACGCATTTAGGAATTATGGGTCTTAACATCAACTACAAAGATAAATATGTTAGAGATCAGTTTGGTTTTTATTTTGGTGGGGCATATATGAAACCGATCAATAAATCAGAAAGCGATTTAAAAACTGATATATTTAAAGGGCAAGTCGGACTTAGCTATTCGCCGATGGATTCTTTTTCATTAAAAGGCGATATCAATGTGAGTTATATTTCGTTGAAAGACAATAATAGTTCAATTGAATATTTACCCGCAGCAGGTATCGATTTAATAACAGAACTTTCGATAAAAGATATAAATTTACAAATCGGATACCAAGTTTTGGGATTGAATGGACAGTCTAAAAAAAGCAGTGGCGATGATCTTAAAATCACTGGCGCAGTCAGCGGTATCATGGCACAAGTTTCATATTTATTCTAACTAGATATTTAAATCAAATTTTAAAAAATAAAGCGGACCAATTTGGCCCGCTTTATTTTTATTCAGCCCCGAATCATCCAAACCTTATAGAAAGCCTCTAGCACAATTTTCAAAGACATTTTACTTTGCCCAACTCTGCGATCTTCGAAAACAATCGGATGTTCGACAACTTTAAAACCGTGTTTTGAAGCCTTATACTTCAATTCGATTTGAAAACTATAACCATTTGATTGAATCGTATCTAAATTAATTTTTTTTAAAACTTCGACCTTCCATGAATTAAATCCGCCCGTCCAATCTTGAATTGGATAACCTAAAATCATTCGTGAATAAATGCCGCCGCCCTTAGAAATTATTTTTCTAAGCACACCCCAATTCACCGTCGCACCACCTGGAACATACCTTGAACCAATCAACACATCTGTGATTTCAATTTTTTTTAAAATTTCATTCAGATCTGCAGGACGATGAGAAAAATCCGCATCCATTTCGGTTAAAATATCATAGCCTTTTTCAATGCCCCATTTAAAACCTGCGATATAAGCTTTACCTAAACCTTCTTTTTTTGCACGCGATAGCAAATGAATTCGCGAATTCATTTTTGAATTTTCAATCACAAAATTACCTGTGCCATCTGGCGAGGAATCATCCACCACCAGCACATCAAATTTTTCTGACAAATTCATCAATGCCGGAAATAAACTTTTTAAATTCTCAATTTCATTATAAGTCGGAATGATCACTAATTTTTTCATACGATTATACCTTTATTATACTTTTATTAAAATATTTTCTAAATTTTGCGGAGGTAATTCACCCCAAAGGCTTAGGACATATCCGCCCCCGCCAGAACCCGTCATTTTACACGCCAAAGCACCTGATCTTTTTAGCTCGTCAATATGTTTTTGTGCTTCAACAGGAACTAATCCCCATGACTCAAAACAGCTTTGTGATAATTTCATCGCCTTGATCCAACTAATGATATCTGTAGAACTTAATATTTTTTTAAACATCTGAACGGATTCTGACATTTTTTGATCCAGTTCTTTTGCAAGCTGTGGATCTGTTTCAAACAGTTTTTTAACCTTGGTCACACAATCTTTGGTCACGCCGCGGACTCCGCAGTGTGATAAATATAATTTCGGAAGATTTACGGAATCTAAGAATTGAATTTCAGAATCACGTTTATACAATAATGGTTTTTGATACAATGCCACGGCCACATCCACGCCGCTGCTTTCGCCGTGAAATAGATCTTCAATTTTTTTTGCAAATTGAAATGAATCTGTTTTCAATAAATTTAGTTTTTTAAAAAATTCTGAAATCCCCACAGCCAAAGTCGCAGAAGCACCCATCCCTGCACCGAAAGCAATATGTGAAGTGATCGTTAATTCACCTTTTAGATCAGACCTTTTGGTTTCTATTTCATTCAATGCTTTTTCAAAAACTGACCAGATAATCATCTCAAGATCTGACGAATTTTCACCGATCAGCTTTAATGTGAATTCATGATTTGATGTTTGAAAATTAAAATTTAAATATTTTGAGCTTAAAGGGAATACCAAAGCTTCGCATCCACGAAGCACAGCGTGTTCGCCAGCTAAAATCCATTTTCCTGGGATATTATACTCAAAGTGATTCATTTTTAAAAACCAATCCATTGTCCGTCCAAACATTATGTTTCGCAGAAAATTTATTTTGAAATTGCTTATACAACTCAAATTGGTTTTCACGAAACAATAAATGAATGTTACTGCCTGCATCCATCGTCACAATGGGACCGTCGTTGTTTGTTGTCCAAAATAGATTCAAATCATTTAAAATATCCATCGTACCTGCATTCATGTACATAAACGCAGGATTTGATGTGTGAAACAAAACATGCATGTCCCAAAATTCATTCCAACAAATATGAAACATTTTTTGCCAATTATTTTCACGGATTGCGCCAATCAAATTTTGTAGACGCTCAGTCGCTCGCTCTGGACGACCTTTAAAATGCTCTGACGTTAATACCATCTTGTGTGCCTGGCTTGATGACACTGATTTTACTGTTTCATCGCATAACACAACCATGTGTAATAATTTTTTGATTGGTAATTGAATATCTTCAGCGCCACTATCACTCCACAACCCCCACGGAGAAAAAAATGATCTGCACGACGAACCCGATCCTTTTTGCGATAGTTTCGAAAGCTCTTTGGACGTGTAAGGTTTCGCTTTCATGTTTGATTCAGCTAAATAAATATCATGTGCGCATTTTGTTAATGCCGCAAAGCTGCTGGCCGAACTGGCTAAACCACAATCTGACGGGAAATTATTTGCCGATTGAATTTCATAAAATCCAGCTAATTTAAATTCTTTTTTCAATAAAGCAAAAAATGTTAAGAATTTATTCAGTCCCACTTCGCTCAATTCGATGGGTCGCAAATCTTGGCGTAAATAGGTTGACCATTGGTCGCTCTGTAGATCAGTTTTTTTTTGAATCCGCACAAAAGTTCGCAAATTTTCAAGCGTCAATGAAATCGATGCATTTGTTGGGCGATTATTTACCACATCTGATTTACCCATATACTTAATCAGTGCAATGTTTGACGGTGCAGATGTTTCGATCCAGCTCATAGTAAACCTTTGGCTAATTGTGTTTCGTCGGATTGAATTTTAATTTCTTGAGAAAGTAAATAATTTTTAACTTCATGTTTGTCGAATTTTGCGCAAAACACTAAACACACATCTGCTCCCAGTGCTCCGCAGGGCTTAACAAATTTAATCTTTGGAAATAATTCAAGTTCATTTTTAATTTTTAAAACATCCTTATGCTGCAGTGATAAATTATTTAATTTTTCTGACCACATTTTTAATTCAGTTAAAAATAATGATTCGTTATTTTCAAAAAAGGCCTTGATCACATTTTGACTATATGCTGGCAATTCCGACAATTGATTTCGATCAAGCTGTCGCAGATGTTCATGAGTTTGAATTTTTAAACCCGTTGAAATTACAAAGAAAGAAAGCTCAATAAAAGGCCAAATAACTGATTTTGATTTTCCGACAGGATTTACGAAATGTGTAATCTGACCCATAATTTGTGTGACCAGATCCGCACCGCTAGGTTTTAAGTTTATTAATTTTTCAGAATTGTATAAATTTAAATACTGATTAAATATTTCAGTTAATGAATTTATGTTTTTATTTTTTTTAAACCATGCAAAAATAAATTCAGCTGTCGATTGACCAAATCCGCCTACAAAATAGGGGTTATTCACTTTTGAATTGAATTGAATGTCGTTGATCGCACAAAACAAGCCTGCGGCACTGTCGGAATGATGATCGGCACTCTCAGCAGTCAGTGTGAACAAAGGCAGCGTTGCGACCCCTAAGGCTTCACCACCAACAAGCACAGCATATTCTCCCACTAAAAAAGTTTTACCCGGAATAGCGATCACAAAAACTAAGGACTCTGTTTTTTTCTGAAATCTGTTAAAGCTTCAGTCGCAGTCGATAAAGAAATTCGTTTTGTTAAGGCTAAAATATCTTCTAACTTTTTAACCAAGTAAGGCATTTCTTTCTCTGTCGCTCCTGCGCCCAAAGATAAATTTTTAATATGTAATTTCATGTGGCCTTCAATAATCCCCACAGTTGTTAACGCGCGAAGTGCTCCCAAATTTTGAACCAATCCCACTGCCGCAATCACTTGTGATAATTCAGAGGCTGATTTGATTCCTAAAATTTTTAATGCTAATTTCGCCGTTGGATGCAAAGTCGTAACGCCTCCGACTGTTCCTACAATAATCGGAGCAACAATTTCACCTGTTAATGTTTCACCGTTCGCACGCCATTTTGTAATTGATTTATATTGGCCAGAAATCGCCGCATAAGAATGAATTCCTGCTTCGACAGCTCGCCAATCGTTTCCTGTCGCTACCAAAATCGGATCAATGCCGTTCAAGACACCCTTGTTATTTGTCGTTGCACGATATGGATCAAGCTCTGCGAACCTTGAGGCCTCTTCGATTTTCAAAGCCAATACGGGATCATGAACGTTCAAAGTCACAGTTGCTTTCGTTAATTTAGTATCAACTAAATTTGATAGGATACACATCGTGACAGACTCGTTCGTAAATTGCTGAAGTGGCTCTTTTAAAAATTCACAAACCTGGTTAATGATATTAGCGCCCATGGCATCACAAGGATTCATGTGAACATGAATCACGCCCATAAAATAATCATCGCCACGATCTATTTTTCGCACACGTAAATCAGTTATTCCACCACCACGAGCGACCATTCCGAAGGCCACTTCTTTGTTTGCAAGTTCGATTAAATACTTTTTTTGCAGCAGAATGTTTTTTTCAAAAATTTCAAAATTTTTAATTTTAGCGAATTGAATTTGACCGATAATATCTGTTCCAATGATTTCAGTTTTTATGGATCCGTTATCACGAACCCATTTTGCAGTTTTACTGGCGGCAGCAATGATTGAAGTTTCTTCGACAGCCATCGGAATTATAAATTCTTTGTCATTAATTAAAAAATTTGTAGCAACACCTAATGGAATTTGAAAATAACCTAAAACGTTTTCAACAAATTTTTCACCCAGGTCTATATTTTGCAAACCGCCTTTTTCAAGGTAGGTGATGTCTGCATCGTCGATCAGACCCGCAGTTTTTAAAATATTCAGGCGTTGTTTATGATTTAATTTTGAAAAGCCTTTAAATAATTCAGCGTGTTTCATACCAAACCTTTTTCTTCGAACCAAAAACTTTTACAACCTGTTCACAGTTTATCATACCCATGCAAAACAATGCTGTTTTTAATTCAAAATCAAATTGGTCCATGACTTGTGACAATGATTTATTCTTTTTCAACTGGTTTTTTGATTGTAGTACAGCTGCATTCATCAACGGCTGTGCAATTCCTACGGCACGTGCACCCAAAACCAAACACTTGGCCGAATCAACTCCAGAACGGATCCCGCCCGAGGCCCAAACATGATTTTTTGAAACTATTTTTTCTGAGGATAACAAACATTGAACAGCAGACTGTCCCCAATCATTGAATGCATTTGTTTGTAGGCTTTCATTTCTGAAAGATTCCAGAACGCCCCAGTGCGTGCCTCCACGCCCTGAAACATCAACGACATGAACACCCATTTTAAAAAACTGATTCATTAATTCTGCAGAAATTCCAGATCCGACTTCTTTGATGATGATCGGAACCTTGGATTTTGAAATTATTTGCTCTAAAGATTTTTTTGAGTTTTTGAAATTGGCTGCAGATTTTTGAAAAATTTCTTGCAGCGGATTTAAATGAATAATTAATCCGATGGCGTTTAAATTTTTGACCAGATCTAAAATTAGATCCGGTTTTGTCGAAATTAATTCTTCGATACCGATATTTGATACGAACTGAGTTTTTGGATTTTTAGTTCTGATTTTTTGCCACTCTTTTTTAGCATCAACATCAACCAATTCACGACGCTGCGAGCCCACGCACATCAACCAATTTTTTTCTGCAGCGGCTGCGGCTAAAATAGAATTTACGGAAAGGCTTTCGGTATGACCCGCTGTCATCGAACTGATAAAATGAGGCGATGAAAACGTGTGGCCTAATAATTTTGTTTTTAATGAGACATCTGAAAAATTAAAATCAGGCATTGCATGATGAATTAAACCAATGCGGTCGAAATCCGTAGAAGCTAAGTTTTGCGTTTTTGAATCCAAAGAAAGTTTGATGTGGTCTTTTTTTCTTTGTTCAAATTTTTGCTGTTCATTTTTTTTAAAAACTTCAGACATGATATCTATTTTTAGCTCCTAAAATAAAAAAAAGCGAGGTAAAAACCTCGCTTTTTAAACTCTAAATTATAAATTTAGAATTACTTCATTGCGTGCTTGCAAAGATCTGTGAATGCTTGCGCATCAGAGATTGCAAGTTCAGATAAAACTTTACGATCTAAAGTAATACCGGCTTTGATCAAACCACCCATTAAACGTGAATATGTAGTTCCGTTCAAACGAGCTGCTGCATTGATACGAGTATTCCATAAAGCACGGAAAAGACGTTTTTTCATCTTTCTGTGTTTATAAGCGTACACCATACCACGGTCATTTTTTTCAACCGCATGTGTATATGATCTTGATCCAGCCGAGTAATAACCCTTAGCTCTTTTTAATACTTTTTTATGACGACGACGGTTCGTCATTCCCGATTTTGCGCGAGGCATACTGATCTCCTACTTAAAAGCCGAATTGGCGCTTCACTTGAAGCATGTTAGCATCTGCAACCAATACAACTTGACCGAGATGACGTTTACGTTTCGAACTCATATGAGAGTTCAAGTGGCGCATACCTACTTGTTTGCGTTTCACTTTGCCATTTTTAAGAACGCGCATGCGTTTTTTTGCACCGGAGTGCGTTTTCATTTTCATGAATTCCTTCCTCTGACAGGGCGAAACCGCGAAATGCGATCTACTTTGTAAGCGCAATCTAAGCGTTTCGCGTTAGCGAAACCTGTGAAGCACTTGCTCTACTGTTAGCCTTAATGTGAAGGATGAAATTAGACTTTTCAGAGCTAAAAATCAAGTCCTAATCAAAAATAATGAATTGCCTTCATTGTAAGCACATGTAATTACTACTCGTAGTCTAAATAGCTCTCAACAACCGAACCTTCATCGTCTAGAAACTGGACCTTAACAATTCATTTTTTTGTCCAATTAGACGGAGTTTTTATGCAAAAGCTTTTGCTTGTGATGTTTATTTTGTTAATTTTTAAGATTCAAAGTTTTGGCTGTGAAGTCGGGAATTTTAAGGTCGATTTGATTCAAAAAATTGAACAAACTTTGTCGACGACATGTAAAACTTCATTTGTAAATTCAGAAAAAAAATCTATTATTTTAGCTTGTGAAAATCAAAAAAATTACACGATCAGTTTCGACGACAAATCCATTTATTTTTTAACAAATACAATATCAAAATATCCGTACATGAGCCAATGCTGGATCGAAGGCGAAATGACGAATTCTTGTGCTGTCACATTATCACCTGAAAAATGTCAAACTTGGAATATGAAAGACTAATTTTAAAAAAGCCCGACTGTTCATTTTTTTTTCACTAGATACGCGTTTTACGCACCCGTATCAGACTGAGACATTCTTTTCTGACCAAATACAATTAAACCAATTTAAACACCTCCACATCGGTACATAGTTTGTAAATTCATAACACATGAGGTGTTTTGTGAAAAAAGCAAAATCTGTGTTTTCGTTGATTTGGGTGCTATTATTTACTGTTCAATCCAATGCAAATTTAGTTTGTTCAAATTTATTCAATCGCATTGAGCGCGTTGAAATTCAAATGTCAGCCGAAAAAGACAAGCCCTCAGAAGTTTTTTTTCACGAAAGCCCACTGCCCGCTGATTCAAATCAAGCGTTGTTAGATTTTTTATCTATGGCCTCATACACTAGAGGCGTTGAGGTCGTAAAAACAAAAGTCGGCAAAACTCGTATTTCAAAATTTGATTTAGGTTTAGATCTGGGTCAAGGCTACAGCATTGAAATTAGATACCGAGCCGACGAGCGCACTGATTTACGCTTTACAGCTGAATCTGCAACACTGATTTCGCCGACCAATCGCACAGAAAAAATCGCACCGCATTTAATTGATTTTAACGAAATGAAATTCAAAGAAAAAAACTTCAGCTTATCTGACATTTTCCCTGAAGGCCGCGATGTTCATTTAAATATTCCCATCGAAATCAAGGGTGATGCAATTCCAATGATTGAAAAAATGATTACGCATTTACCATTTTTTACTAAACAAGAAATTAGAAAATTAGTTTTATCCGAGAGTATTTTAAAAATTAAACTTTTAGGTCATCTTCGATTTACAAAAAATTATCTCAAAGAATTCGCAATCAAAGCACCGTTTAAACTATTCACGAATACAGCATTGGCCGTGACACTGGTTTTAATGACTGGTTATAATTTTAAAGATTATATGACTAAAGCCGTCACACCTGACGTTGTTAGTGTTGCTTCTGTCGACTCATCTTGGACACAAAATTCAATTCAAAAAATTATGAATAATTCAAGTTCTGCAGTTAAAAAAGAAATTACTCAATTATTAGAATCAGCAAAAATCAACACCAGTGCTGTGAATGCGAATCCGCATTTAGCACAGGCTTTACAAAGTAAATCACGTGATTTTATGTGGATCACAGAATCAAAAGATTCAAAAACAAATGCGGTGAAAACAATTCTGTTTATTTCACACGATAATGACGTTGATAATAAAATGAACTATTCAGGATTAGAAATAAATGCCACTGATTACCCTTCACTAATTCAACATTTAAAAACAGAAGGCAGATATTTACGTGCGAATTAATTTTTTTGCGATTTTCGCATTTTTATTATTTTCTGAAATGACTGTGGCCAAAGATGTCCAGTGTCGTTTTTTATTTCGCACAGAAGACCCCGTAAGTCTTTCATTATTAGCATTTCAAAATGGCGAACAAGACACCACATCACTCCGACAAGAAGTTAAATTCGTCATTAAAACCAAAGATTTGACTGAGCGTTTAGGCCAACTACAAAATGCTTTTGGCGAACGAATGAAAAACCGCGATAAACCAGCCCCTGGCACAAAAAACATCACTTCAACGAACTATATGACAGTTGTAAAGTATTTCTCAGGCGGCAAGAAACTATCTGCCAAAGTTCGATTTCGAAAATATTATACTCGACAGGACGAAGACATTCATTGGCGCAAATTAAAAGTCAGTGATGAATTACAAACCCAGTCTTGGCTTGAATTAAAAATTCAACATCCTGATTATAATAACGTCGTGATCAAACCACGATTAAAAGCCTTTGATTCTGATATGCGTTGGATAACATCGGATGGTTTTTTTGATCACAAAGACGGCCTGACAAAAAGACTTAAGGCCTTGAACCCAGAAAAAACTGCAGACGTAGATCGCTTTATCGATTTTTTAACACAATTGAATCGCACGCCAGCAATGCGTGTTGAAAATTTATTTGCAAAAACGGAATACGAGCGTGTTTCTTACAGCATAAAATTAAAACCATCAGGTTTTGAAAAAGGCTTTGATATTCAAATCACACTTGATGAAAACATCAGGCTGACACGTTTGCGCGATCATGAAAAATATAATGTTTACGGCAACGATGAAACAGTCATCGAGGTCAAAATCCCCGTGGCTTATTCTGCATTAACCGCTGGTGACATTGCTGCAGTTCCTGAATTACAAAACATCAAAGATCTGATTGCATGGTTAGAACTAAAACATGAACTGAAATACCCGATGAACAAAGGTAAAATGTCAAAAATTGAAAAAAAACACGATCTGGACAGGTCTCAAGAATACGAGTACGAATAATATATATATCAAAAAAATGCCGTTCATAAAGCGAACGGCATTTTCTGTAATAACTCAAACTTTAAATTCTGAAAAATTAATCTACGTCGTGCTCTTCAGTGACAGACGTTGATGTTAAATCCTCTTTTGATAATTCAGGCAAAATTTCTTTGACCGCGTTTTTTGGAGGATTCGCTTTTAAATAATCTTTGATCTTTGCAGGATCTGGTCCCAAAAGAGCAAACATATTTTTACCTTCAGTTTTTGGCGGTGATTCGACCAAACAAAGATCTTTCAAAAATTCGATTGATTTTTTGATGACCTCAAGACCCATTTCTTGATGCGACATTTCGCGACCCATGAAACGCAAATTGATTTTAACTTTATCCCCATCCAATAAAAAACGACGGGCATGTTTCATCTTGGTTTCAAAATCATGTTGATCTGTACGTGGACGAATTTGAATTTCTTTGATGACAACGATGACTTGTTTTTTTCTTGAAGCGGCAGCCTTCTTTTTATTTTCGTATTTGTACTTACCGTAGTCCATCACTTTACACGTCGGAGGACTTGCCGTAGGTACGATTTCGATCAAATCCAAACCACGATCTTCGGCGATACGAATACCCTCTGGTACAGTCATGACACCTAACATTTCACCGTCTTCACCGATGACTCGAATTTGTTGCGCGCGAATATCACGATTGACACGAAGTCCACCGTCGTTGCGTTTTTTATCTCGATCAAATTTATTGTTAGGACCTTTGAATGGGGGTCTTGATACGAATTGATTAATGGCCTGCCTCCTGTGGTAGGTTGTTTTTATGATTGTCTTTTAAGTCGTGATCCGCAGACAAATGCCTGTGGTCTCTGTTTGAAATTATGAGTTTGCAAGCGTCAGCCCACAAAATATCGTTATAAAGTGCACCGTTGCTTAAACGAATTGAAACCGTTCCGTTTTCTGCTTCTTTATCGCCAATAATAAACATATACGGAATTTTTTTAAGCTGCGCTTCGCGAATTTTGAAATTTAATTTTTCATTGCGTCTGTCAAATTCGCAGCGAATAAAATTTTCTTTAAAATGGGCTTCAATTTTTTCACAAAATGGATTCACCCGATCTGTGACGTTCAACAAAACAACCTGTGTCGGCGACAGCCACACTGGCAAATGCCCTGCTGTGTGTTCCAAGTAAACACCGATAAATCGTTCCAATGAACCCAGTACCGCACGATGAAGCATCAATGGTGTGTGTTCAGCATTATCTTCGCCTGTGTATTTTAAATTAAAATTTTGCGGCAGATTTGGATCACATTGAATCGTGCCCAATTGCCAAGGGCGCTTTAACGCATCAACAAACATAATATCTAATTTGGGACCGTAAAAAGCACCGTCACCGGCGTTAATTTCAAATGGAATATTTAAAATATTCAAAGCTTGTTCTAAAGCACCTTCAGCTTTGTCCCAATCTTCTTCGGTTCCGATGCGATTTTCTGGGCGAGTTGATAAATAAACTTTGAATTCGCTCATTCCCAATTTTTGATAAACTTCGTTCAGCATTTGAACAAAGCCTTTGATTTCATTTTGCAGTTGGTCTTTTGTACAAAAAATATGTCCGTCATCTTGGCAAAATGTGCGAACACGAGTTAAGCCCGACAGAGCACCAGAAATTTCATACCGATGTAATCGGCCAAAATCGGCCATACGGTACGGCAGATCACGGTAAGAATATTTTTCAGAAGCAAATAACAAACAATGACTGGGACAATTCATGGGTTTTGAACCAAAATCACGTTCGTCGACTTTGGTAAAAAACATATTGTCTTTGTAATTGGCTAAATGCCCTGAAGTTTTAAATAATTCGGTGTCAAAAATTTGTGGCGTGATGACTTCGTTATAACCGTATTTAAAATACAATTCGCGCAGATATTTTTGCAATTCGTTGTATACGATGGCTCCACGGCCTGTAAAAAATGGAGACCCCGGAGCCCACGGATGAAACGTAAACATTCCTAATTCTTTACCCAATTTTCGGTGATCGCGTTTTTTAGCTTCTTCGATATTTTTTAAATACTCTTCAAGATCTTTTTTATCTGCGAATGCCGTCCCGTAAACACGTTGAAGCATCGGGTTTGATTGATCGGCTTTCCAGTACGCACCAGCAACAGACATTAATTTAAAGGCTTTGATCTGACCCGTGCTTTGTACGTGTGGACCACGACATAAATCAAACCAATTGCCTTGGTGATAAATACCGACAACGGTTTCACCCTTGGCTGCCAGATCTTGGATTAATTCAACTTTGAAACGTTCTTTTAAATTTGAAAATGTATAGATCGCTTTTTGAATCGGCCAGTTTTCACGAACTAATGGAAAATCTTTTTTTTGAAGTTCTTCCATTTTTTTCTCAATCTTTTCAAAGTGTTCCTCTGTAAAGTTAAAATTTGAATCGAAGTCATAATAGAATCCGTTTTCAACAACAGGGCCGATGGTGACTTTGACTTCGGGCCAAATTTCTTGAATAGCTTGTGCCATCAAATGCGCGCAAGAATGCCTGATAATATCAACCGCTTCGGGTGATTTGGTAGTAATGATTTGAATTTTTGTACCATCTTTAAGTGGTGTGCGCAGATCAATAACTTCGGGCAGACCGTTAATTTTTGCGCCCAAAGTGTCTTTGGCCAAGCGTGCACCAATTGAGTTTGCGACGTCTAAAGTTGATGGTTCGTGGTCGAAAGATTTAACTGAATTATCAGGGAGTATTATATTAATCATATATTTAGTTTCTGTTTGTAGAATTGAAGCATTAAAATTTGTAAGATAGCGATAAAACGAACGACATTAAAATGATGTGGTCGTGGTGGTCATAATTTGAACGAAAGTAGATAACTTCATTGAGTTGATAATGACAAAAAAAAAGGGCTTTTACAAGCCCTTTTCAATATTCACTTTTTTAAAAAATACGGACGAAACCTAATAAGTAACGTGATGAGCAATAGCCTCATGTAACCGCGGATCTTTAATCGCGACCAAGTTATTCTTTGTCATAAATTTCAGGACCATTGTCAGAAACAATCCGGCAAAGCCTGCAAAAATTGAAATTTCGTAAAATCCAAAAACTGGAGTTCCTTCGTTAAAATTTGGGTACACCTGCCAATAAATATCAATATATTGCATGATCAAAACCAAAACAGAAACAGAAACTAAAACCGAATCATTTCGTTTGGCATCACGCGGAAGCAACGTTAAAAATGGAACAATAAATCTGAAAATCAAAAGACCGAATGAAATCACCAACCATCCGCTGTGTGAACGCATCAAGTAGAATTCAGTTTCTTCGGGAATATTTGCGTACCAAATTAACATGAACTGAGAAAACGCAATATAAGCCCAGAAAACAGTAAAGCCTTTCATAAATTTTCCGACATCATGTTGATGCTCAACAGTGATATATCCAGAAACCCATTTCGAATGACGGAGCCAAACAATCATAATTGCCATTAAAGCAAAAAACGACTGAATCATTCCTGAGAACATATAGATACCGTAAATCGTTGAATACCAACTTGGTAATAACGACATCAACAAATCGATTGAAAACATCGAAAAGAAAATGGCGAAAAATGCGATGAACCCAACTGAACGCGGCAGATTTTGCAAAGTTAATTTATTATCACCCGTAATGTCTTGTTTTAAAGAATTTCCGACAATCAAATTTTTGAAAACTAAACACCCTACGCAAAAAATTAAAATTCTGGCGATGACAAAACCCTGTGATAAATAAATTAATTTACCACCCGTTAAACGATGAATTTGTTCGGCATCTGCCCATGGATATAAATGTTTAAAACCCAAAATTAAAACGATTCCAGAAATCAACATCACAGGTAAATAACTTGTGAAACTTTCTGCGATACGACGGATTGATGTGCTCCAGCCCGCATTTGTCACATAATTAAATGCAATGAAAAACATCGCACCTAATGCCAGACAAGCAAAGTAAAAAAATGAAACTAAATACGAAGTCCATACTCGCTCTGGGTTATTAATGAAACCCATAATCATACCGATCAATCCCAAAACAATGCAAACGTAGGCTGCTGTTTTTAAACCTTGTGGAGCTTCGAATTTTTCAAGCTTTAATTCAACATGATGATTTGATGATGCCATAATTTAGTTACCCTTACCTTGTAAGTGACGAATATAATTCACAACTTGCCATCTGTATTTTTGCGGAATGTGCGAAGCATAGGGACCCATCACACCTTGTCCCATTGTGACCACATGATAAATTTGGCCGTCTGTCCAACCTTTGATTTTATCAGATGTTAATGCCGGTGGTTTTAATGCCATTTTTTCACCGATTGAATTATTTGTCATTCCACCTTCACCGTTTGCACCATGGCAAACCGAGCAGTGAATCGTGAAATATTTAATCCCTGTTTTCAAAGTGTCTTCAGAAAAATCACCAGCCATAGGATTTTTGTTTCCTGCTGCACCCGCAATATCTGTTGCGTAACGATATGGAGTGAATCCAACAGGTTGAGTACCCTCAGGTGGAATACGCATAGCTCCGTCATTTGGACCACCCTTATCGTACTCTTGGGGTTTCAACGCAGGAGATTCCATCATGTCTTGAATAACTTCGATATTTGGTTTTGAAGTGTCACTGCAACCAG
>CANBND010000012.1 GCA_947370945.1 Pseudobdellovibrionaceae bacterium
AATACTGACACATTAAACTTATTATGAGGTGGTCCCCATGAGACCGCCTCTCCGACGAAAGTGGCCCCATTCAAACCCGCCGCCTACAATTATCACTGCGATAATGACCTTGAACATAGGTTCCATCATGCCTTTGGTAACTGTTGATCCACTGGTCTGCCAAAGTAAAGATTGATGACAGCGTGATTGTTAAAAAAATAATTTTTTTCATGATTACTCCTTTTTATTGTTTTATTATTTTATTTTTAAAATTTAAAAAACTCATTTTAAATTATTTAATTTAATCACATACTCACAAAACTTTGGAGGTGGTATCTAAACCGACAGTTTTATTTGTATCAATTTTTGACGAATCACTAAAAGTTTTAGTTACTTCAACTAATCCAATTAATCCAAAAATAATTGCCCCAGCAGTTGCAACAAAGGCTGAGATAATAGAGATTACTGTCGCAATAAAACTACCCAGTTTCGGCAAGGTTGAGTAATAGGCCCATTCCCATGTAAAGTATCCAGCACAAAGAACCAAAAATACCAAAGCCACAATCATAACTAAAAATATAAGGGCCATAATGATTTCAAATAAGGCTTCGATTTTTTGCATAAATATTAATAATATTTTCATTTTTCCACCTTTTTCAAATAGACATCAAATTTGCCAAAATTAATTAATTCAAGCTCGTGACTTTGAATTTTATTTTCTTTTTTTATAGCCAAATTATAAACTAACTCATCAATAGAAATTTTAAAATGATCCGCTACAGATTTAACTTGTGAAATATTTTTTGGCGAGTTGCCAGACAACCAATCGCTGAGTGTTGATTTTGGCACGCCCGTCAGTTTTGAAAGTTTCACAGCATTCAAGCTAGAATCAGATAATAATTTTTTAAGGTTAGTTTTTAAATTCACAGATACTCTTTCGGTAGCTGGACCAATGTCTTTAGTTAATTCCGATGAGGCGGTTTTATTGAAAGTTATTCCGATGTACCGTATTTTTTACCCGAACAGTCGGTTGATACATTTCAAAAACTAATGTTATTGAAACGCTGACGATTGTTTCAATACTCATTAGGCCACTGCCTTTTGCAACAGTTTTACTTCACGGCATACTGTTGCTGAACTGATATTTAAAAGCTTAGATATTTCTTTGTATGATAACTTTTGCTGAACTAAGTTTGATAATAATTCATGGTTTACAACTTTTTTAGGCGCTCCGATTTTACGACCTTTTAATTTTGCATTAATCATTCCAGCTTTAACGCGCTCTCGAATTAAATCACGTTCAAGCTCTGCAATACTGGCCAATATTCCAAAGCAAGCTCTACCCATAGGCGTATTTGTTTCAAGCCGCTCCGTAATTGACACAAACGATATACCTAAAGTTTTAAATTCATTCAGCGCTGATAATAAATGAATTGTGCTTCGAGCAAATCTTGAGAATGAATAAACAATTACTGTTCCTGTTCTCTGTTGCCTAAGTTTGGCCATCATTAAATCTAAAGCTGGGCGGCTTTGTTTGGCTCCGGATATACCGTCATCCTGAAATATTTCGCATTCAGTGATATTATTCTGCTGACAATAACCCTTAATCGCTGTGAGTTGTGACTGTGAACTTTGTTCTTTAGTGCTGACTCGTAAATAAATATAGACTTTTGTCATAAATGCCTCCCAGCTTTCAACAGCATACCGCCTATATAGGTATATCACAGCCATTTTTGTACAGCAATAGGCAGTACAAAGTCTATTTCAAATCAGTCCAGATTGAATTTAGAACAGCTGAGTGTCACAATTTGAGACATGGCTGCAAATAAAGAAACTAATATAAAGATTAACGGCAAAGATATTTTAACTAAGCTTGGCTACGACGATCGAGAAAAGACTTCACTGTATATTTCAAAAAAACTAATGAAGCGATTCAAAGCCTCTCTGGGCGATGAATCAGCATCGAGAGCCATCGAATTACTCATTCAAGCATTTCTCGATACCGTCTCATCTAAATGACATGGCGGGGGTATGTGTGGGTTTTGCATTAAACAATCCAACATAGTTTAAAATACACCGTAGAATTAAAAATTATAATAACCTCTGAATTATTTTATAACTTTTAGTAAGTCTTTTGCATATTGCAATAATACATCCAAAAAATAAATACACGCAGCCGTCAAAATACAACTATTTCGCAGCAACGATTAACCCAAAAAGACTCAACTTGAGTCCAAGTGCTGGGACAAAAATAATACTTATTAATGTTTTAAAAGCTGCGGCTGCATGACGTTTTTTTTAAAAATTAAAAACTTAAAAACTTAAAAATTTAACATATTTAATTATGAAGGGTGTACTTAGACTTTTAGCACTAAAAATCTAAGAAACCCTATGACCAACAATTTAAGCGCTTGCCGCAGTTATTAAGTCTCGATTCTCGTCCAGACAGTTACTGCTTCATGCCGAAAACATAAGGATGCAAATCATGTTTAATACAAATAAAACGACCCGTACTAATGATATTTACCAACACATAACACAATCTGAGCGCCAGTATGCTAAATTGATTTATTCAGCAATAAGTTTACGTAAAAATAAAGGCACACAAGTTGACATTTATTGGAATTCTTTTTTAGTTTTGGAAATAAAACTTATTGTTAATACTTTGAAGAGATTAGAAATTAAATCTGTTTCAAGTCGGACTGAACTTGTTTGTGAATTTATTGAATATTTAGAAAATAAAAGTGCAGCAAATAAGTTTATTGTATTAAGACCAGATTTTATTTGCCCAAAATACGGTTTTATAATTGAAATTGATGGTGATAGCCATCATCACCCTGATATCTCAATTCAAGATAAATTCAAGGAACTTATTTATGAGGTTCATTTGGGTTTTAATCTTAAACGCTTTGAGAACTACAATGATACAAAAAATGTAGATCATTTTATAAAATCAATGTTCAGTGAAAACTCGAATACAAATAAATTTAAACGCAAATTACAAAACTTAAGAAAAAATAGTGTTGTAAGAAATGAATCAGATGAACTGCACAATTGGTTTTTAGGAAAACGTTATTCCGGTTATGCAGAATCACAAATTCAAAAAACATACATAACAAAACCCGAATTCTGTGATTATCCGACACAAATATCTTATTGCGGATTTAGAACTTCCATCGGCTTGAAAATAACAAAGTAGACATTGACAGATTTGCTGCTCATCGTGTAACGTGGCTTAAGTAGGTGGTTAGTTAAAGCCTCTCACTACCAATGTTTTTATAACTATGCAGCATACTTTAAACTCAGACATACAATCAGCGGCCAAAAAAAATATCACTGATATTTTAACAGTCTGTTTTGATCACGATGATTCAAAACATTCTGTTGTTGTTTATGATACAGAATGTGAACTGGCCAAAATTTTAACGACCGCCTACAAACAAGTTTTACCGTCAGCGACTTTTATTAATTTTTACGAAACAACTGCTGATGACATTTTAAAATTATTTTCTGAATTAACAGCCAAAGATTTGGTCGTTTTGATTCAATCGACAAATTTCAGATTAAATGCATTTCGAATTCGCGTTGAATTATTCAAACAAAGTTTAAAAGTGATCGAACACCCCCGATTGAATCGAATGATCGACCAACAAGTCAATTATTACATCGATTCATTGGCTTATGATCCAAATTATTACCGCCGCATTGGCGCTGCATTGAAAAATAAAATCGATGTGGCCCAAAAATGTGTGATCGATAGCGACGGTGATTTTTTAGTTTTTGATTCAGGTCTTGAACCCGCAAAGCTGAATGTCGGCGATTACCGCGAGATGAAAAACATCGGTGGGCAATTTCCTATCGGCGAGGTTTTCACCGAAGCCAAAGATCTTAAATCCGTCAGCGGCCGTGCCCGTGTTTTTTGTTTTGGCGACACTTCATTCAATACAAACACGCCAAAAATTCCGATCACTTTAATTATCGAAAAAGGCCAAATCACCGCCTGCGAAAATTCAACAGAAGAATTTGAAACTGTTTTAAAAAATATTCGCGCTGACGAAGGCATTGTGCGCATTCGTGAATTAGGCTTTGGCTTAAACCGCGCCTTTACCAAAGACCGCGTCGTGACCGACATAGGCACCTATGAGCGCATGTGTGGCATTCATTTATCGTTGGGTGCTAAACATGATAGCTATGCCAAGCCCGAATTAAAGCGCGGCGTGGGCCGTCATCACGTGGATGTTTTTTTAATCACCAAATCGGTCACTTTAGAAAACGCTTTGGGATCTGAAGTTGTTTACAAAGACGCCCAATGGTGTGTATAAAAAGATCTTACAAAAAGGAAATTCTATGATTCAAAAAAATCGCATCGCCGCTATTGTTAAACAAGCTCAATCTGAAGGTGTCGAAGGAGATTTAAAATCTGTTCTTGAACATTCAATGACTGTTGGCGAATTAATTAAAGCTTTACAAAAATTTAATCCAGAAACTCCTGTTGAAGTTGAAATCCCCGTCGAGATCGACAAAGAATCTGACGACATGTTCAGCGAAGTTGGTTTCGTCATTGATTTATTCGAATCTGAAGGCGACACAAAAGACGCCAGCGTTATCACAATTCGCGCGTGCAAAGCCGATATGCTTGAAGAATACAAAGGCTGGGCGACGGACGAAGGCCATTAAAAACTGACTTCAATTTTCTAAGCCACTTTTTTAAAGCGATCTTCACCAATAATTATTTTTCTAAGTAAATTGGCTTGGTCATTTAATTCAACGGCTTGTTTCGACATTAAACTTGCTGAACTTGCCATATCTTGAGTTGATTTTGCCGTGTCTTGAGTGGTTGCATCAATCACCTTTAAAGCTTTGTTAATTTGATCGATGCCAGTAGTTTGCTGTTTACTGTCAGAAGCAATATCCGAATTTATTTTTGTGACTTTTTCAACAGCTTGTAAAATATTTTTTAAGACCATATTACTTTTATCCACGCGCTGAACACCCTGATTAATTTTTTCTAAATTCTCGTCAATAATAGCTTCGATATCTTTAACGGCTTCGGCACTTTTTTGCGCTAACGCTCGAACAGCGTCAGCAACGACAGCAAAACCTTTTCCGTGTTCGCCTGCTCGCGCTGCCTCGACAGCAGCATTTAATGCTAATAAATTTGTTTGAAAAGAAATATCATCAATCAAAGCTGCAATCGAAGAAATTTTACTTGAACTGCCTGAAATTTCTTTCATGGATTGAATTACTCCATGCATTTCTTTTTCACCTTGCTGAGCCGAAGTTGTGCTTTCATTGGATAAAACCAAAGCAAGATCCGCATTGTTTGAACTACGTTTAACAACTTGTGTGATCTGATGGAAAGATGATGAAATTTGCAAAATCGAAGTCGATGATTCTGAAATCATATCCGAAACATTTTGACTGTGTTCAGAAATTTGATCTGAATGATGATTAACTTCATCGGCCTCAGCTGAAAGCTGGCTGGCGACGTTATTTAAACTTTTGGACAACGTGTTCGCAAATGAAATTCCCAGTGCAAGTGCCAATAAAAAACCCGCAACAATAACACCGAGATTTGTCCAAAGCCCTGTGCGATTTATTTTTTCTGTATCAGACATCAGCGCATCAATTTTTGCACTTTGCGATTCAGACATTTTTGATAAGCTTTCTGAATACGCCTCGGCTGAAACATTAAAAACTCCACGTAAAATTTGAAACATTTGCGCATCGTTAGATTTTGCCAACGAAATTTTTGAAATTTGACCTGAGTATTCTGTCAGTGTTTGCCATTTTTTCGCAAGATCTGCGAACAAAATTTTATCTTGATCTGTTGATGACTCATCCAATAACTGTGCGCTGGCATTTTCAAAAATCTTTTTTGCCGTTTCAATTTTTTCCGTAGCTTTTTCAATGTCTGTTTTTGAGTTACCTGGCAAAGTTTGCCAAATTGTATATTGAATTAAATCTTTGGCCGCTTGTTGAAGTGCACCGTAAGTTTCTGTTCCGGCAACACCGATTTGCACAACACGGTTATAATTTTTTGATGTTTGTTTTGAAAAAAATAAACCGATGCCGCCAATGATTGGCAAACAACAAACAATTAATAAGAATGCACCGATTAGTTTGTATCTAAGACTGAAACGCATTGAAACCTCTTTTTGTGATTTAACACATGTTTGTTTCGGTCATCAATGCGCTCGAATTAAGGCCGTGCCAAAAGAACTGGGCCAAGGTCAGATCTGTTGTCAGATTTAGATCTTAAAACGAATCTGAATCTGCACCGTATGAACACGCGTCAACGTGGTCAGCGAGGTATTTTTTGACGATCGCTAAATCATTCATCGCCTTACCGACCAGCGCATCCTTGATGGCTTGTCTGCGATTTTCAGGCGATAATTCATCTTGGCCTGATTTACGATAAACTTTATTGGAGCACTTATCAAAGTCTTCAGCTTTGATTTTTCCAGAACCTTTCACATACTGAATCGCAGAGGCCGACATTGCTAAATTTAAAATTGTTATAAAAATTATTTTTTTCATAGATGTTTCTCAATTCTTTTTATAGATAGATTAATTGTAAAAATAAACCAACTGATACTTGATCATCTGGTCGCCATTTGCAAAGCCATCCGTTGACAAAGTGATATCATTTTTTTGTTGATAATATTCAAGCTTATGAACCAGATTAGGAATTGGTTTATAATTCACACCCACGCCATAATTTGTAAATGAATCTAGTGTCGCGTTTTCTTTGTATTGATCAAATAAGATATATGGTGAAACCTCTTGAGAACCATTTATATCAAATGAATATGAAGCAACCGCGTAAGCGCCCTTTGCACCATCAGAACCATCAGACGCTGCAGATTCAACCCACAATAAAAAATTTCCGTACGTTAAATTCAAATCAATTGACGTTGGCGAATACTTAATTGCAGGGCCTGTCGAGGTGACTTCGCTTTCTGTTGTTCCTGCTAAATATGAAACAGCCACAGAGCCTTCTGAAAATTTTGTCTCGTAAGCTAATCGTGCGAATCTAGAGAATGCATTATTCGATGCCTTGACACTTGAATTATTTGAGCTTCTGTCCGTCCAAATATTATACGAAAAACCAGACCCAAGATGACCATAAATCATTGGCCCTACGTAACCGCCTTTAATCACTTCTTTTGAAACCATCATCGGCTCCGAAGCGGGTTTTACAATATTCGGATAATGGTTGGCTTTCCATAATGTCGGGCTTAATGATTTACCTAATGTGACATTAAACATCGGGTGAAAATGCATTTCTGCGTAGGCTCGCTCAACTACGACGGCCGCATTCGGCGTTGACGTTGTTGCACCCGTGTTATCTGCTGTGACTTCTGCGCCGTGCTGAAGTTCGACTTCAGAAAAGAATTTATAAATATCGACTTCGTGTTGCATCATGATACTGACAAATGCGGTATCAAATTCTCCGGCTTGAGTTGTTGAATTTGATTGGCCGTCTTTGGTTTTTTGCCCATAGTCAAATTCAAAATAACCAAAAAGGTCCGTGGCCATTGCATTCATTGAAAATAAAAATGAAATTGTTGCCAATATTTTTGCGGCTTGAGAAACTTTTCTTATCATGTTGTGCTCCGTTATGGTTATTGTTTTGCCTTTAAACTAACGATCAGATGAATCTTTACTCAAGTCAAAATAGTTTAGTGTCCAGACCGACCTTGATCTCATATTTTCAGTGAATTTTAATTTATTCTGACATACACTTTCAAGATTGAAAACACACCAGACCCGACTTTTACCCCACCAAGATTTAAAATTACAAATCTTGAACCTGTGCACTGAAAAAAATATTTCAGCCGGTACTGTCTTATCTTCGGTGGGATCTTTAACAGTTGCAAACATACGCTATTCCGATCAAAAAAATGGAACACTTTTGCATGGCCCGTTTGAAATTTTATCTTTGAACGGTACTGTTTCAAAAAACGGATTACATTTGCACATCGCAATTTCTGGCAATTCAGGAAAAACCCTGGGCGGTCATTTGCTGGATGGCTGTTTAATTCACACAACGTGTGAATTAGTGATTGGCGAACTTGAAGATACAATTTTTAATCGCGAACTGGACTCCCAAACAAATTATATGGAATTGAAAATTAAATGACATTGATATCCGCGCACCAAATTACAAAAACATTTTCGACAAAAACTTTATTTCGTAAAATTTCTTTTGCGATCGACGATGGCCAACGCATAGGACTTATTGGCCCAAACGGCGCGGGCAAATCGACGTTGTTAAGTATTCTGTCAAAAAAAATGGATCCGGATGAAGGTAAAATTTCTTTCTCGAACAGTTTGCGCCTTGGCCATTTGATCCAACAGCCCGTCTTTACCGAAGATGAAACAATTTACGAAGCGATGATGTCAAAAGCCGAAGACGAATACGACGGCGAAACGATTGCTTTGTGTTACGAATTAATTACGAAACTGGATTTAGATCAACAACCCGACAAAGAATTTGCAAAGGTCTCGTCATTATCTGGCGGCTGGCGCAAACGCGTGGCCCTTGCGCGCGAATTAATGACGAAGCCCAATTTGATGTTACTTGATGAACCGACGAATCATTTGGATGTTCACAGTATTTTGTGGCTGGAAGAATTTATTCAAAAACAAAACGAAGTCGCATTTTTAATTATCACCCATGATCGCGCGTTTTTACAAAACACGTGTAATGTGATTTTTGATTTAGATCCCCGAAATCCAGATGGTTTAATTAAATCTTATGGGGATTACATTCAGTTTTTAGAAACCAAATCAATGTTAATGGATGGCCAATTACGTTTGGAAGAAAAAAAACGCAACACCATGCTGATCGAAAAAAGCTGGCTGGCCCGTGGCCCGCAAGCGCGTTTAACAAAACAAAAGGCCCGCATCAACCGCGCCCATGATCTGATCGAAGAAGTGGATCAAATCGAAAACAGAAATTTTGTCAAAAAAGTCGAATTCGATTTTGGTAAAAATCAAAATAGTCCCAAAAAATTAATTGAATTCGTTGAAGCTGGAAAATCATTCGGTGAACGCAATTTATTTGCAAAATTAAACGGAATCATTCGACCGAAATCACGCATTGGTTTATTAGGTCGTAACGGTTGCGGCAAATCCACATTGATCAAAGTTTTCATGGGCGAAGAATCCACATCCAGTGGCACTGCGTTTTTAAATCCAGATATTCAAGTTTGTTATTTTGAACAGGGCAAAGAAACTTTAGCCAAAGAAACCACAGTCATGAAAGTGGTTTGCCCTGAAGGGGATTACGTTCATTTGCATGGCACACCCGTTTATGCCCGCAGTTATTTAAGCCGATTTTCATTTACGAATCAGCAAATGGATATGCCCGTTTCACAATTATCGGGCGGCGAACAAAGCAGGTTACTAATTGCAAAATTAATGTTGAATCCTGCGCACGTTTTAATTCTGGATGAGCCAACAAATGATTTAGACGTTGAAACATTAGACGTATTAACAGATTGTTTGGCTGATTTTGAAGGGGCTATTATTTTAGTTTCCCATGATCGTTATTTCTTGGATCAAAATTCAAATGAAATCTGGGCCTTTACCGAAGACAATTCGGGCGACATTGTCAAATTTGCAGATTACAACCAGTGGTATGATTGGTACGAAGAATTAAAAACAAAAAAACCAAACAATAAGAATTCAACTGAAAATAAAAAATCTGCAAACACTACAGATACTTCAGCAAAAAAGAAATTATCAGCGAAAGAAATTTTCGAACTTGAAAATATCGAATCCAATATCGCAAAAAAAGAAATTGAACTTAAGAAATTACAAGCCGATTTAATCAGCCCAGAATACAGTTCAGATTTTAAAAAACTGTCTCAATTAGCAACAGCAGTCTCTGTTTTAGAGGCCGAAATTCAAACCACTTATACTCGTTGGCAGGATCTGGAAGCTCGAAAGTAAGTTGTTCATATTTGCTGAAGGTGAAGAACTTTTTTTCAGTTTTTGAAACATAGAAACTATTCCTACGTCCGGTCTATTATTCTGTCTAAAAAGACGATATGATTAAACTATGAAAAGCATCTTAGATTTTTTACTTAATAACATTGTTTTAGTACTGGCACTGATCATGTCTGCATTCGTTTTAATTCCTATGTTAAATCGACAAAAACAAACTAAAGAGGCCAAAAAATTAATCGCAAAAGCTGTAAAATCCGGCATGAATGAACCACTGACATTGCACCCAGAAATTGATCCTGCAAAATGCTCAGGATGCGCAGCTTGCACTGCTGTTTGCCCCGAGGGTGATATTTTAAAAATGGTGGGTCACAAAGCGCAGTTGGTCAGTCCAACAAAATGCGTAGGACACGGAGAATGCGAACGCGCATGCCCCATGGATGCTATTAAATTAGTTTTCGGAACCAAAACACGCGGCATGGACATCCCTCGCGTTTCAACGAACTATGAAACAAATGTCAAAGGTCTTTATATTGCCGGCGAATTGGGTGGCATGGGGCTGATTCGAAACGCAATCAAACAAGGAATATTTGCAGGTCAACATGCAGTTAAAAATTTATCTAAAATAAAAACTGATTATGACCTGTTAATTGTTGGCGCCGGCCCCGCAGGTTTGGCTGCAAGCTTAACTGCAATTTCTGAAAAAAAATCATACTTGTGCATAGAGCAAGGTTCTTTGGGCGGTACAGTTTTTAATTTTCCCAGACAAAAAGTAGTTATGAGTCACCCGTTCGAATTACCTATGGTTGGACAAAAAAAATTTGAATCCAATAAGGTTTCAAAAGAGCAGCTTTTAGATTATTGGTCAGATGTTCAAAAAAAAACAGGTTATAAAATTCAAGAAGCTACAAAATTTGAATCGCTTGAAAATAAATCCACACACTTTGAAGTCAAAACAGATAAAGGAACCTACACGGCCCAAAAAGTTATTCTGGCAATGGGTGTTCGCGGCAGCCCCAGAAAATTAGGCGTACCCGGTGAACAAACCACAAAAGTCACATACAATTTATTAGACCCCGAACAGTACCAAAGAAAAAATGTTGTTGTCGTTGGCGGTGGTAACGCCGGCGTCGAAGCTGCGCAAATGTTGGCCGAGGCCAAGTATCAATCGAAAGTGCATTTATTTGTACGTAGTTCTGGTTTTGATCGCTGTAACGAAGACAATATCAATCGCATTACTGCCATGGAAAAAAAAGGACTGGTTCAAATTTGGTATAACACCAGCATTCAAGAAATATTTTCTGATAAAATTAGAATTCAAAAAAATACCGAAATCTTAGAAATTCCAAATGATTTTGTTTTTGTATTTGCGGGTGCCGAAATGCCGCATAAATTTTTAATGAGCCTTGGTGTTCAAATCGATAAAAAATTTGCGGAAGGACTGTCATGAAAAATATTTTTTTTCTGCTATCCGTTGTATTTGTTTTTTGGGGTTGTGATATTAAAAAACCGACTGTTGAAGCCAGCTTTGCGACTGTCGGATTTCGCCACACCGGAACTGAAACAACGTGCGTGACTTGTCATTTGCAAAACCGCCCTGCTGCAATTAATGGTTTTTCACACTACAATAATAATGACTGCGTCAGCTGCCACATCGCAGGTGGACTGTGGACAACACATACTTTTCATGCACAAAATTCAAATCCAGTTTCATGCAGTAGCTGCCATGAAAAAGATCGTAAAGCGGCAGTTTTAGGTGTACCTCATGGAAATGGTGACGATTGCGTCGGTTGCCATACTGTTTCAAACAGCTGGGCCACAGGAGCAAGCCCGCACAATCCATTACCAACATCATGTACAAGCTGTCATACCGCTGATCGCCCCGCACCCGTGAATGGACAACCCCATTACAACAACGGTGACTGCGTCACTTGCCATGTGGCCGGCGGATTATGGGCTAGCTATAAACTATATGGACACACGCCATTACCAACATCGTGCAATCAATGTCATGAAAATAAACGACCTGCATTATCGAATCATCCCAGCCAAAATACGGCTGCAGTTACAGATAAACGACACTACGTCACAAAAGATTGTTACGCGTGCCACAAAACACCGACAACGACACCAAGATTATTTAAATTTGCGCATACCAACGCCGCAAATGCTAAAATTGGATTTTGCCTGCCTTGCCATTACAACAAAGGTTGGACAAAACATTCTGGTTCACCGAGTTATTTTGTTGGCGACGGAACTTGTTTTAATTGCCACAACCAAGGTAAATCTTGGAATGCGAATTAGATTTATATTTTAGACAGATTCAGTTGAATATTTTTTTATTTTATTGAATCCTATTTGAATGAAAAAATATTTAAATGTATTTATTGTCGCTTCAATTTTAGTTAGCTTTGAATATTACTGTTTAAATTTCAAACCAAGTCTTAGCATTTTACTTTTTTTACAAGCCAAAGGTTACATTCAACAGACTGTAAAAATATCTGCCGACCCCGGACGTGTTGTCAGTTTGTGGTTGGGTTGGATTGGACTAGGCGCTATGATTATTATGAATGTTTATTCAATGCGAAAACGTTTTGCCTTTATGCACGGCTGGGGCAAGCTTTCGAATTGGCTAAATTTTCATGTTTTTTGTGGCCTGCTTGGCCCCATGTTTATTTTATTTCATTGTAATTTCAAAGTTCATGGCCTTGTTGCGATCAGCTTTTGGTCAATGGTAGTTTCATTTTCAAGTGGCATCATCGGTCGGTATTTTTACGTTCAATTATTAAAAGCACGTGTTGATCTTGAAAACGAAGCTACACAAAAATTATCACGCTTAGACATCGCATTTCAAAAAAATAATATTATCGTTACCGACGATGAGAAAAGAACATACACAAACAAAGCATTGGTTTTTGCTGGGCTACCTTCAGAGTTTGAAAATATAAATCCTTTAACGGCCTTAGCCAGCTCTATGGCTGGTGATTTCAGAAGAGCCTTTTCACAACCCGACGTTCCATCTGCATGGCCAGATATTTCTAAATACATTTTAAGTGATTACGCTGTCAGTCAACGACGAGCATTGCTGTTGGAATCTTTTCAACGGCTGATGGGACACTGGCACACGTTTCATTTTCCGTTTGCTGTATTCATGTACTTAGTTGCGATTATTCACGTCGCAACAGCATTGATATTGGGTATTTAATACGAGCAACTGATTCAAAAAATATATTAAAAATATTATACTAAAAATTGTTAAGCGGCTTGTTTTTTCTGAAAATTGGTCAATTCACAGATTTGCGTTTTCATATCACAAGATAATGTTTTTACATGTTGTTCCGCCATAAGCTGAGCTTCAGATAAGCCCTCTGGAATTTCGATCATCAACTTAGCGTCACAGCTAGAGCATTGGCATTCCGTCTTGCACTTACCTTCTCCTCGTTCACAAATCAGAACAGCCGTTAAAGAATTATTTGAACCACACGACGGGCAAGAAATTTTATTCGCCAATTTTTGTATCGCTGTAATCATTAAAGATCTCCTTCATATAATGACTTGTCGACATGAACTGAAAAAAATAAAGGGGATCGGTTGAAAAAAATAAAAAAAGACAGATTTTGGGTCTGTCTTTTTATTATCGTCAATTTTTTTGACAAAATTTAACCAATAAATCTAATGCATTTTAGGATTTAATGTGCCGTATTTTTTATAAACTTTTAAAAATCCCGCAAGCAATAATGCGACCTGTATACTTACGAATACGGCGACCATCGTAGCTCCACCACTTGAAAATCCGTACGAATGCAAACCTGCAGCTAAAATAAAATTCACACCATACCAAGCCATAATCACAAGTAAATACGCCATCGGAGACCATGCCAATAATGAAAATGGAGTAATCCATCCTGTTAAGCGGCTGTGCAAAATTGCCAAGAAACCTAAGTCTGCTATTAAGGCCCAAGTTTCTTTTGGGTCCCATCCCCAAAAACGTCCCCATGAATAATCGGCCCAAATACCACCTAAAATAATTCCGACAGTTAACAAGAAACAACCCAACTGAATCATTCTGTAAGCGTAATGTGAATATTCTTTGAAATACGCTTCGTTGTCCTTAACAAACCACAACCGAACAAGCCCAATATTACCTAAAATCATCGCAATGGTAAAAGCGGCATATGAAATCGTAATCGTAGTCACATGTGTCGATAACCAAAAGTTACTACGAAGAACGGCAACAATGGGATCTAAATCTGGACTTAAAATTAATGGTATCTGTTCAGTTAACATTAATAATAATCCCGAAGCAATTAATGTAATACCAGGGATAACATAATTTTTATAAATAGAAAACAACACAAAACTAAATAATGTAATTCCAAATGAAACCCAAATCATCGTACCAAACATATTCGTAATTGGCGCAAATTTGGTAATATAAACGCGAAGCCCAAGTCCGAATGCAATTGACAACAAAGTTACAAAATAAATAGCTCTTGTTTTTTCAAAAGATATTTTATTTTTAAACAACGGAGTAAAAAAACAAATTCCCAACAAAATAGACATGATTGAAGCCCACAAAAATGGGCGCATTTTATTATATAAAACTTCGATCTGTATTTTATCTAAATAATGTTTAAATAATTCTGGAGGAGTCTGTGTTCTGGAAATTTGAATTAAATTATGAGCAGCCGAAATTTGTTCTGCGGGCGTTGAACCCAGTGTTTGAAAATACGATTTAAGTGCAGACTGTAAATTGACATTACCAGACTGTTCACCGGTACCATGCGCTGGGTTTAAGAATGTGTAATCAACAGAACCTGATAAATTTTGTCCTGTTATAATTTCTTTCAGAATCGAATACTGCTGATAAGCTTCAAGAGTTTTCTTTTCATGTTCGCTGAGCATTCGTGGATTTTCTTGTTGTTTTTTAAATAATGGTTCTGCAATTTGCATTAATGGCGAGGATTCGATATCTGCCAAAGAATAAAAACGTTTACTTTTAGGAAATCCAATTTCAGTTCGCAAATTCAAATCCCGAACTTCGATCATTTCAATGTACGGTGAACCTTCAAAAGCCATCAAAGCAATATAAGTTTGCACAGGGTGAAGACCAAACTTTTTATAACCTCCAGCGATATATAAAATCATTTCTTGTGCCATTGTGTCGAGGGGCTTAATGCGTCCATTTTGATGAACCGGAACTTCTTGAATCGGTGAAATTTCAATTTTCTCTGCCAAAATTTTAAATTCGTACAATGCTTTTTCTGGGTTTACGGCTGTGGGTTGCGTTTGATTTGCAACCTGTGAAAAAATGATTGCAGGAAAACAGGCCACTAATATAAAAAATATTTTTTTTATTTTCATACTGATTTTTCTTTCGTTTTGTTTTTATAGGCGTTTGAACGCATGTAGGTTAAAATAATAATTCCGCACGCTAAAATGAGGCTTCCTAAGTATTTCCAGAATCGTCCAGGGTCTTGGTTCACAGAAAATACTGAAACTGCAGGCTGTCCCGGATTCATTACATAACTGGCTTGATAAATTGTGTAACCATCTTGCTTGTGCGGCTCGTTCATCGAAACTTTCAAAATTGGTCCTTGACCAAATTGAGCTAAACTTTCAAATGACATCGCTGTTGTCGTTCCGGGGTAATCGACCTTTGTAAATTTTTGTAGATTTACATTAAATGGCAATTCAATAATTTCGCGGCCAAAATAAATTGTATAATTTTTATTTAAAATTTGTACTGATTTTTGCTCACCTTCACTGAGCCAGAAAATTTGATCAACACCGACTTTGATTTGAACTGCGCTGGGCGGCAACTGCGTCCGCTTTTCAGGATTCACAGGAGTCACTTCGATTTGTTCTTCGGACCCCACTTGAATTGTGCCTAAAAAAATTGTCATACCCATCCACGGAGTTTGTAAACTTTCACCAACATTCACAATTTGGCTTAATACTCTTTCATTATTTTTATACAGCGTCACCCGTGCTTTGGTTTTATCACTGGCAACGACTTTGAATTCGACTATTCGAGACCCCATCGAATCCATCGACGGCGCTTGGCCCTTCATATCTGCTGCTGAAGGCGTGTCATTTTTTGCGGAAGACTCAGGAGCTTGCTGCATAGTTTGCGGAATACCCGCACCGCTTCCACCATGAGGATTACTTCCTGCTGTACCAATAGGTTGTTCTGATGGCGCAATGCCGCTGGATTTAAAAATAAATTTTAAACCAAAAGCGCCTTGTTTATTCAGCGAAAACTGCGAAAATTTTGCATATAAAATTTCACGTAATTTCTGACCTGATTTTTCAACAGTCAATTCCAAGGCTGGATTTGATTGATTTGGATCTAAACTTTCTTCAAGCTTATTTGCAGCGACCACTGCTGCACGATATTGTTTGGCTATTTTAATTTGTACGCCTTTGTACATCAAAGGTTGTTTTAATAATTTTTGAACACTGATTTCTGAAATTTTTTGACCCGATTTGAAATCTAAAATTTCAACAACATCACCACTTTCTGCAGCGACGGAATTAACAACCCTTGCTGGTTTTTTTGGTGCAATTTGTTTTTTTATTTTTGGATTTATGTTAAGATCTTTTTCGTCCAACGATTCAACTTTGACAATTTTCAAAGTGGCTGGTCCCAATTGCATTTCTGCATTATTTTTCGTATGTAGCCATTCTGAAACATTAAAAAAATTACTTTTTAAAATAAAACTCAGCGCCACATCATCAGAACCATTTTGACTTTGCTTGAAGGTTTTATCCAACTGACCAAATGGAACGTATCTGACGACTTGAAATAAATAACCGACTTCGTCATTTAAAAAATCTAGGTCTGTTTGTTTTTTTTCAGAAATCATTTTTTTAAATTTAACGACTTGCGGAGCTGGTGCTGATTCAGCTTGGTAGCCAATCATTAAATTTGGCAAAACGACAGATGAACTACTTTGTCCTTCTGTGACTGATAACTGCCCGTCGACACCGTATTGGTTTGTCACATAGCCACCCGCCAGAAGTGTCAATAAGCCAATGTGCGTAATCACAAAACCGATGTGATGCTTTTTAAATGGTATTCTTGATATCGTTGCGCAAAAAATATTGAGCCATAATACAATAATCAATCCACCAAACCAAACAGTTTTATAAATCATCAGACTTGAATATTCAGAATTGTATTGGCTCTCAAGCACTGTACCATAGGCCACAACGGCCGAAACTAAGAGCATGAGTGGAACGGCCAACTTAACACTGGATATGTATTTAAAAATTTTATTTTGGTTTAGTTTTCGTACGATATCAGTTATTTTTTGATTCATATAGCTCCGGTCCAGCGAACCTGTTTTTTGATTGTTTTTTAACACGTTATATTTAATCATTTAAGGATTGCTTAATTTAGTCTGTATTCCTAGTTTTTTTAAATTACGACGCTGTTTGATATTTCAAATCGTGATCGCTTTGTATTGTGTTGATTCGCAAGCAGCAAAAACACACGGGCGAATTACAATTGGCTCAACGGCAATTACTGAACGGTATAAATCAAATAATTTTGGCTCGACCGCGAACGATTTTCTGATTGCATCGGCACGTTTTTATTACAAAATATCTGAATTGGGTGACGACAAGTGGGAAATTGTCACTGATCTGCGCGACAAGAATGATTTTTTCGGAAAATTAAATCAAGAACAACTTCAGCTTGATGCAAAGAATGAATTTCAAGTCAGACAACTGAGCGCACGCTGGATTAATCCCGCAGGATCTTGGTCTAGTCAGATGGGCCGCTTTCAAATCTCTGAAGCGGGCGCCGTTTTTATTGATGGCGCTGATACTGAATATCGAATTAATCCTGAATGGAAGACTGGATTTTTTGCCGGTCTGAATCCAAAATCCATCGAAAGATCGTATTTAGAATTTGATCCGAACGCTCAACAAACAGGGACATACCTGACGTACCAATCGAAAGATCGCGATTGGGATGGCAACAAGTATGCTACACATGGCCTTGTTCAGCAAAAATACAAGGGCGAAACTGAACGAACGTTTTTATTTCAAAATATTGTTTACCAATGGCAGGCCGATTCGCGAATAATACATACTGCTTATTTTGATTTTGTTCCAACAAGCAAAATTCAAACACTCAATTTTTTATATCAACAATGGTGGACAGAAGTTTTCAGCACAGAGCTTGGATATTTGCTGATCGATGTTGTCGAATACCGTCGAAACCAAGGGGTTCTTGAAAAATTGGCACCCAGCCCCTACTCTGAAATTCATTTAAATACAGATGCACGATTAGATAAAACTCAAACATTAAAATTTTCAACTCATGCGGGCAAACGGTCTATTGATAATTTACAAAAATTTGAAGTGGCTCTTGGTTACAATAAAAACCAATTTATGTCCGCAAAAGTTGATTTATTAACGGAAGCTGGCTTTCGAAAAAACTTTACCAGCAACGATATTTTTATTAAATTAAATGCAGGTTATTTCTCTAAGAGTTGGGAATTTTTTATTGATCAGCAATTTGAACAAAACAAAAATGATGATGGCACAACAACGAATCCGCTGATTACCGAAATCGGCGCAACATCATATATCAGTCGAAATTTTTTTGCGACGGGTTCATTTCAGCGAACAGCTGATGAAAATGTCACAATTTTCAGTACGCAGCTTCGTTTAATTTATCGTTTTGGCAATCAAGAAACAGCTCCGCTTCGAGACGGCGCGCCGCCAAGAGGTGCATTGTGAGTCATCTATTTAGATTTGTTTTTCTCATTTTATTTATTTTACCCTCATCGTTTTCAATGGCCGAATCTGAAGGTTTACTGAATCAATTGCTGGCGCCGGGACCACTGATGAAGGGGCACGCTAATCTTGAGGGTAGCGATTGTTTAAAATGTCATGATGCAGGCAAAGGTATTTCTGAATCAAAATGTATGGAATGTCATAAGGAAATCAAACCCTTCATTCAAAATAAAAATGGTTTTCATGGCTTAGCTGCAAAATCACAAACCTGCATCCAGTGCCATACGGATCACAAAGGTCGTGATTTCAATTCAACATCTGTCGAGCCAAAATCTTTTAATCATCTTTTGAAAACTGGTTATTCCTTAGATGGCAAGCACTCAACTTTAAAATGCCAAGAATGCCATACTGAAAAAAGAACTCTTAAGCCGATCAGACAAAATGAAATACGTTTTTTAGGAAAAGCATCCACGTGTGTGTCGTGCCATAAAAAAGATGACATCCACTTTTACAAAGGTACTTTTGCACAAAAAGACTGTAATGCATGCCATTCAAATACATCATGGAAAGAAAATATTAAATTTAATCACAATTCAGATACTAAATTTAAATTACTCGAACGCCATGTTGAATTAAAATGTAACGATTGCCACCAGCCCGACAAAAAGAAAAAAATATTTCAGTACCAATGGCCTTCACTGACAAAAAATCAATGTTTATCGTGCCACCAAGATTTTCATAAAAAAAATCTGAGCCCTAAATTTTCGAATGGTGACTGCACAAGCTGCCACACACAAACAAAGTGGACAATGACCAGCTTTAAACATGACGTTACAGGTTTTAAATTGAATGGCAAACATGCAGAAAGTAAATGTATCGATTGCCATAAAGATCAACATATAATTTCAAAACAAATTGAAAAACCAAATGTTAAACAGCCTGCAAAAATTGAAAATAAAAATTTAAATTTTACTGGATTGAAACAAAATTGTACAAGCTGCCACCAAGATTATCATAAATTTGGAAATTTAAAAAATTCAAAGCTGGGCGAACTATCACAGTGTTTAAAATGCCATGATGAATCTTCGTGGACAAAAACTCATACTTTTGATCACAATAAACATACTCAGTATCCACTGGATGGCGAGCATTTAAAATTAAAATGTGCAGAATGCCATTTGCCACAAACTAAGACTACAGTTTCTAAACGCACGGATTCATTGTCAAAACTTTTGCCAATCACTGCACCAACTTACCACTGGAAAAATCTGGATGTAAAATCATGTTCAACATGTCATACGAGCCCCCACACCAATGAATTTAGCCCCAAATTACTGGCACAGAAATGTTCGACATGTCACACGACTGAAAGTTGGTTTACACAAAAAGCAAATTCTGGATTTGATCATAACAAATCACGATTTCCATTAACCGGATCGCACAAATCAACACGTTGTTCAGATTGCCATGGCACAACTGGAAAACAAATTTTTAAATTTAAATCTGTTGAAAACAAATTTTGTATTGATTGTCATAACAATATTCATGCAGGCCAGTTTAAAACAGCAGCGCTGAATACAAATAATTGTACACAGTGCCACACGACTGAAAAATTTACTGATTTAAAATCTTTCAATCACAATCTAACAAATTACAAATTGGATGGAAAACACAAAGACGTTTCGTGTACGGATTGTCACAAACCCTCGACAGTTAGTTACAAAATCAGTTGGCCAAACTTTTCGGCCAAAGAAAATGATAAAACCAAACAAATTTTAAAGCCTATTTCTGAATTTAAATTTGCTGATCTTAAGCAGAATCAATGCTTGTCTTGCCACAAAGACCAACACGCAGGGCAACTGGGTAAAAACTGTACCACATGTCACTCTGTCAATGACTGGAAGCCCGCACAATTTGATCACAAAAAACAAAGTCGCTTTCAGCTCATGGGCCATCATTCGGAATTAAAATGTTCCGAGTGCCACAAGCCCACAGAGCAAAGTATAACTTTGAAAAATAAAATCATACCCATTATAAAATACAAGCCCATGGGTACAAACTGTATTGACTGCCACAAAGATTTTCATACTGGTCAATTAGGTACAAATTGCGCCAGTTGCCACTCTGAAAAAAATTGGAAGCCCGCACTGTTTAATCATAACAAACAAAGTCAATTTCCACTTTTGGCAAAACACACTGAAGTCACATGTGTTAAGTGTCACAAAGCGACGAATCAAAAAATTGAATTTAATGGTAAATCAAATTGGGTGACACAATTTAAACCTGTTTCAACAGCATGTATTGATTGTCACAAAGATCCACACAAGGGCAGCTTCGGTAAGCAGTGTGCGGAATGTCACAATGAACGCAACTGGAAATCAACCAAAGACTTCCACAAAAATTTCACATTATCAGGTATTCATTTTTCAATGGAATGTGCGGAATGCCACAAAGATGGAAAAAAACTAGCAGGCCTGAGCCAACAATGTTTGTCTTGCCATCAAAAAGACGATGTTCACAATGGCGCTTTACCAAATTGCAAAACGTGTCACAGCCAACAATTTTGGGAAATGACATCATTTAAACATTCAATGACACGGTTTTCTTTGCGTGGTGCGCATAGAGTGATTGAGTGTTCGGCGTGTCACCAAAATGGAACATACAAGGGACTTTCAAACACTTGTGTAACTTGTCATCTTAGTGAATTTCAAGCAAATCCCGGACCGCACGGAACTGGCAACACGGATTGCGTATCTTGTCATAAAAATACATTCACATTCAAAAGTGCAAATTAATTATTAAAGAAGCTGTCGATTTGATTTTTTGATTCGACAGACAGCCAATCAATTGATCCCGAAATTTGCATTATTTTTTGAGTCTTGTATTCATAGATAAATGTTTCTGGTAATTTTTCAACTTTAAATTCTCGCGACAGTGATCTGGTTTCATCAAATACAATTTCAAAATTAATTTCTTTCAGATCAGGGAAAGTTTTGATCATACTTTTAATTTCTGCCAAGCCATCATCTTGGGAAATAGCCACGACTTTGTATTGCGAGTTTTTTTGAACAAATTTTAATAGCGATGGGATTTCTTGAATGCACGGAGGACACCACGACGCCCAAAAATTAATAATTAAAAATTCTGGACGATCAAGTTGATCTTGAATTTTAAATCCATAGATATTTTTTGACTGCATCACCAGACCTATAGATTGGGGCAGCTTTGATGATTTAGTCATATAGATCAAACTGGCTAAAAAACTAATGGCAATGACTGCTGCAATAATTGACTTTTTCATATTTACAATCTGGCACAGTTTGTCTTCGAATTCAAACTCGACGTCCCGGTTTAAATTTTTTAGGACTATCAAAAACATCATGCCTGTTTATTTTTTTGACAGTCCTATAGCTGTTTCAACAGATCATTTTTTTTCTCAGTTGATCGCTAAATATGATAAAACAACATTTATGTTGACGGTGAAAATGAACTTGAAAATAAAGAAATATATGCTCTGGTCATGTTTGTTTTTATTTGCAGGATGCAATCCTCGCATGAACCCAATCACATTAGGCGAGCACCTTAAAAATCAACAGCAAACAGATAATGTGAACGATGTTCCGACAACACTTGAACAGCCAGCTGATGATTCGCAAACAATCGACGCACAGAATATTGATGACACGCCAACGGTCGTCGAAACAAAAGCAACAGAACCCACAAAAGCTAACGACGGACAATCTGTTGAAAAACCAAATCCGAATTCAAAGCCTGCTTCTGAAAAAAAAGAAGCTTCAAAATTTATTCAAACAGCTTTTGATGTCATGAAAAAAGAAGGCGTTTCGCTGGGCACGCCGTGCAATTTTTATTTAATGCGTGTTTTGATGCGCGCAGGTTTTAAAAACGAAGGGTTCAGAGCCAATGATTTTGATGTTTATGCAAAAAAGAATTTTAAATTTTACAAAGCTGAAGATTTTAAAATTGATTCAACAAAATCTGATGCAGATGAACTTAAAAAATATCTGTGGTCGTTCGACGAACGTACTCCGTTCATTTTGCAATGGACGCGCCCGGGTAACTTTGGCCATGTTGCCATCTTAGAACGTATCGGAGAAAATTTAATTATTTATCAAGCCAGTATCGGCAATCACACCGCACGTCGCGATCTGACGACAATTGAAAAATTATTAAGTTCAAAACATCGTGCAAGCCTGACTGTTTATTCTGAATTCAGGTAATTCCCTTCGGAACTAAATACATAACAACCCGCGCCAAGTCGTGACCTGACCTGTATAGTTCGATGCAATAGAACTATACAGGAGAATTTTATGAAAAAAGCATTTTTATGTTTAGTTTCTTTATTTGTTATAGCGGGTTGTTCGCGTGATGAAAAAACAAATCAGCAATTGATTAACATCACAGAAAGCGTTTCAAAAATTTCTTCGTGGCAACCCTTAACAGCCGAAGAATCAATCCCTACGGTACAAGTTTTAAATCAAATGAACCAACCCGTTCCGAACGCCAAGGTTCTGATTGGATCAGCGGAGGGTTCTCCGTTTAAAAATAATTTATTCGTCACCGATAAAAATGGTTACATCACAAATGCAGCGGCTTGGACAACTGTTGAACATGTCACAGCAGATGCTGTTGGTTACGTTCGACAAACTTTATTAAACCAACAACCTGGTCAGTTAATTTTAAAATTAAGCCCAGCCTATTTAGCTGCGCAAGCAACTATTAGCGGCCAAGTGACTCAGTTGCCAATCGTAGATAAGGACAAATTTATTGATTTTGGTCTGGTGATGGCTGCGATGACACGTTCTGATTTATTAAATTTTGATTTGGCCAACATCATCAGCCCGATCAGTGATGTTATGAAAGTTGCCAGTTACACAATACCGGTACCGACGAATGTGTCTTTGCCGAAACAAAAAGAAAGCTACATCATAGGCCTTACAATTGAAAAACCTGATTATCGTTTTTTCACACCGACGACAGGTACTCGCAGATTATTCGCAGCCGCAGGACGATTTCCGTTTAAAACAGTTGTTGATGAACTTCGTGCAGGAAAACCTTTTTACGATGTCATTAATTATTTTGATCTGCGTGGCGGTGGCATTCGCGATGTCACCGTTTCAAATCAAACTGCGACAATGGACATCCCCGGCAATGAATTAAATTTTACTCAACCGGTTTCAATTGCCAGTCCGAATTTAAATGCTGACGAAGTTTTTGTTGCGTTAACGGCCAGCGAAGTTTCAGGATATTTAATTCCCACAGGATTAAAAAAAATGGCCGCCAACACAACAGCCAATTTAAATGTTCTGGATAACAAACTGGCGTTCACTGTGAACGTGATTAAAAAACAAAATGAATTTATGGCCAGCACACCCGGCGCTGATCGTTTGTCTGCGGCATTGTTACCGTATCAAGCCAACGTAAAACCAAACATGTTACCGCTGGTTTCTGATCCGACAATCACATCAACATCTGGTTATGTGATCACGATGCCAGCGATTTCTGCAGTCAGTGGCATTTATCAATTGGCCGTCAGTGCGGTGATTTCTGATATTCAAATTTCAGGACCTGCAGACAAACCAGTGACTGACCTAATTCGTAAATGGGAAATTCTGGGAACTCAGTGGCCCGCACAAATTGAATTACCGAATTGGCCAATGGACACAACAGCAAAAAAACGTTTCGAAATTAATTATGTCGGCGGATTGAAACCACAGAGTATCAATTTAGGGAATGAATTGATCGACGCCGCAACACATGTGACTCACTCGTCAGCTGATTTTTAGTTTTGATTCGAATCAAAAAATCATGAATAAAAAAAAATATCTTCTATTGTTAATGTGTATAAATAGCCTGTCATTCACAGGCTGCAGTCTGTTTGAAAATCGAGCCGAAACTGCGGACCAAGCCGTCGAACGCGCGTCGAATCAAAAAATATTTTTTGCGAATTACGATCTGGTCTGGAAAGCTGCGCATACCGTTTTAAAATACACTGTTGCCACTGAAAACCCCGACTTCGGCGTGATTGAAACTGATTTTGTAAAGTCAGTAGATGGCTGGTTACCGCCCTATAAAAATAAACCCGATCTGCCAGGCTCACGTTATAAATTGATTTTTAATTTCGCCAAAGGGCAAACAAAAGGTCGAGAATCCACTCGTGTAACTATCGAGAAAAAAATTGAAGTCTTTAAAAATATTATTTCAGATACACAAAGCGTTGCCAGTGATGGGCTTGAAGAGAAAATTATATTTTATCGCATGGAACGTGAAATTGTAATTGCAATGGCTTTGAAAAAAGCTGGTGAAGCTGGTCAATAGCAAACAAATTTTGCCGGATGTAAAACTCGACGAAACGAAAAAGGACATCATTTCTGATGTCCTTTTTCGTCGAACTTCGTATCCGAGGATCTTTGATCCTAGTTACAACGTCTCCATTGAACTTTGTATAATAAACCTGCTGTTACGTCGACAGAGTCAACTGAAGCCAATGTTTGTTGCATTGCTGAGTTCGACATTGCACGCATTGAAACGTTCGCTTCAAGCATCACCTGACGACCACATGGTGAATACGTTACAGTTGTTGAAACTAAATCATTTGTTACAGAGTAATTCTGATTTGTTCCTCCGCCAAAAGTTTTTGAAAAACGAACTGGTGATGGTTGACCGATATAGGCATAAGAAGCATCCAGAACAGCTTGACCGCCCCATGGAATTGCTGCGAAACCGCGATAATCAAAAGCCAAAAGCGCAACTTGGTAACCTTGACCAACATTTACTGGAATACGTAAAGAACAATTTTTACGATCGATACGACGACCTGTTGTATTTCCAGCTTCAACTGTGAACTGGTCAAATAAAACTGACAATACAGAACCATCTGGAGTTAAGCTTGCTGATGCAGAACCTGCAGGACAACCTGTACCACCATAAATTGGCTGACCAAGGCTGACTTGAGCATTTGCTGCTGTACCTAATACCATTGCTGCTAATACGACTAAAGATTTCATTGCGTTCATCGGAATCCCCTTTGTGTGTTCGTTTGTGTTTTGTTAGCGCGACTTAATGTCTGCGATACAACTCACTAAAGCAAAAGGGTTGCCAAGTATTTGAAGCCAAAAAGACACTGGCTTTAGTGTTTGACTAAAGCCAGTGTGATTCCGGTTAAAATTTTATCTATTTTTTAAGCAGTTGAGTTTCACATGCTGTCCACGTTGTGGACCGTCGAGTTTCACATCCGGCAAACTTTGTTTGCTAATGATTTACGAATGGTAAGCCGTTGCCGACTTCGCCGATCACATCACCTAAATGCGATGTCGTTGAAGCATTTTGCAAATATCCGCTGGCTGCGCTTCCGAAACATTTAATACGTTTATTTGTTGTAATCACACAACTTCCGTACCAACCCGATGAAATATCTGAAGCCACGATACTTGTTCCCAAATTGATATTCGCAAGCGAAGCCATGTCTCCGGCGACCGTGCCTTTTTGTGTTGTGCTACCGATCAACAATTGCCCCGTTGTATTTAAGCCCCAACATTTCATTGTAGTCGCATTCATTGCGCACGCACGTTGGCGACTGGCCGAAATTTTTGTCGGAGTAAAACCTAAATTAATTCCAACAAGGCTGGCCATGTCACCAGCAACAGTACCTTTAGTTGCGACGGCGCTGTCAAGGCCCAATTGACCCGACTGATTGCGACCCCAACATTTTAAAAGTCCGTTATCTAAAATTGCACACGTGAATGAATAACCACTTGAAATTGAAACCGCAGTGCGGCCAGCGCCCAAATTCACAGTTGCAAGCGCGGCCATGTCTCCGGCGACGGAACCTTTTGATGCTGTCGCAACGTCAAGTCCTAATTGACCACGATCATTTCGACCAAAACATTTTAACGTATTATTATCTAAAATCACACATGTCTGATCCAGTCCCGCAGAAATTTCTTTTGCTGTTCTACCCACTCCCAAATTCACAGCAAGCAACGAATCACCCATTGTACCCGTGGTGCTGCCTTTGATTGTTGCGTTGTCTTGACCCAATTGACCGTAGGTATTTACGCCCCAACATTTTAAAGTATTGTTGTCTAAGATGGCGCAGGTGTGCGCACTGCCCGCTGCAATTTTTAAAGCTGTGCGACCCGTTCCTAAATTCACGGCTAATAATCCATCACCCATTGATGGC
>CANBND010000013.1 GCA_947370945.1 Pseudobdellovibrionaceae bacterium
ACTGGAATTAACGATATTATTAAAAATGCAAAGGCTGCCAATCAGGCCACAACTTCAGAATTAAGTTCTGCGATGGAATACAGTCTGCAACCGACATTTACCTTTTCAAATGGATTAGTCGCACTTCAATTACGACCAACCTATTTTACGCAATCACAAAGCGGTTCAGGCTCTGCTGGAAGTTACAGTTACAGTCTTAGCGGTTTTACAATATTTCCACTCGTAAGACTTATTCCCTTAAGTAACGACATCATTGATTTTTACGTTCAAGCGGGCCTAGGTTATGGAAAAATGAATGGCGATATCACAAATGGGCCTTCAAAGATTTCTTTTACTGGATCTAATTTTGGTATGCTGGCAGGATTAGGCGCTAATTTTTGTTTTATACCTGATCACTGCGTTGGCGTTGAAGGTAATTATAAATATTTACCGATTCAAAGAAATATCACATCATCTGCATCCGGTGGTTTATCAAATAATATTTCACAAGCTGCTGCCGACCAAGAACTTGAAGTCAATGGCAGCGACATGGCCACAACATTTTCTGGTATTTCAGGAACAGTCAGCTATACATACAACTTTTAGTTGTATCATATAACAGTCAACTTTTAATTTTTCAAAAGATCTTCGATCAGAATCATTTCAATTTTAGAGCCTTGAATCATCAAGGCTCTTGCTTTATCAAGCCAAGTTCCCAAATTAATTGAACGCGCAGGACCACTGCCAGATTCAAATGTAAAATCATCCACCACATGCATGTGACCTGTGATTAATAAATCAAATTCTTTTTCTTTGTGTTTTTTTTGTGCGTAAGTGCGTATCCAACTTTTAATTTGGTCTTGGTTTTTAACTGCATAATTTGATGATTTTTTTCGGCTAGTGGCACTGATTGATTCACCGATATATTTCCAGATTGCGCCCGGAATGTAATGCGCGAAAGGTTCAATATATTTTCTACGAACAGTTTCGCGGTATTTCAGATAAGCTTTGTCATTCGGGTTTATTAAGTCACCATGTTCAAGTCGGACTTTGTATTCGCCGATTTTAAAATAGGATTCATTTTCAAAAACGGGTATCCCCATTTTTTTTGTCCAGAAAACGTCGATATGAAAATCGTGATTACCTTCGAAATAAAAAACTTTACCGCCACCATCTAAAAATTTTTGAATTTCTGATATCAACTGCGCATAGTGATCTTGAAAAACTTGACCATTTGAAATCCAAAAGTCAAAAATATCACCCAATAAAAAGAGCTGATGTTGATTCGGATTTTGATTCAAAAAAAACAAAAAGCGAAGCAGGGTATTCCCGCTTCGCTCGTTGATGTCTTTGATATGTAAATCTGAAATAAACCAGTGTTGAATGCTCATTTTATTTTACAATCAGCCAATGATATTTGACTGCTTAATTTTGTAATTCAAAACCTTGTTTTTTTCTGATAAATGCCGGAACTTCCAAAATGTCTCGGGCCATTTTACGTGCGTCTTCCATTTGTTGTTGGTTTTGACGTTCTTCATCAACCATCGTTAACTGTTCTGGATGCATTTTTTCTTCAACAGTTGATGTTTGTGATTCACGAAATGCTTTGGCTTTGGCCATCAACAAATCACGGGCTGTTTGCGCCGTTGTTGTTGGTTCAGTCGTTGCCATGTCGTGTGTTTTCAATGGTGACACTGCGCTTGAAAAATCTTGTGAAACAGGAACTTCAGACGTTACAGACACCGTTGGTGTTGCATAAACTTCAGTTGTGTTTTCTTCAGTCGCAAAAGCATGAACAGTTTCTTGAACGGCTTCCATCGAAGGTAAAATTTGTGTCGCAACCGGAGCCGCTACTGGTGGAGCCATCATCGGAGCAGTTTGTTGATTCTGACCTGACATTTGACTGTTCATCTGCCCTGACATCTGCCCTTGTAATTGCATCATCATTTGCATCATTTGTTCTTGAGTCATCTGGTTATTTAATTGAAAAATCGGAGACGCTTGCGCAGATTGCTGAACAGGCTGCTGAGCTTGTTGCGGCTGCTGCGAAAAAGTCTGTGGCGCTAAATCAAAAGTCAAAGTTGGAGCCGATAAAAAACTTTGCATGTTCTGAAAAGTTGAAGCCGCATCTTTTTTCTCTTCACGAGCAAAACCTGTTGCGATCACAGTGACTTGAATTTCGTCTTGTAAATTTGGATTAATAACTGCACCAAAAATAACTTCAGCGTCTTCGTTTGCAGCTTCAGTAATTAATGTTGAAGCTTCGTTGACTTCATAAAGAGATAAGTCTGATCCACCTGTGACATTAATAATGATACCTGTAGCACCATCGATTTTAACATTCTCTAATAACGGCGATGAAATTGCCTGCGTTGCTGCAATCACTGCACGGTTTTCACCTTTAGCAGAACCCGTTCCCATTAACGCTAAACCTTTATTCGACATCACAGTTCTGATATCTGCAAAATCCAAATTGATCAAACCGCGAATATTAATTAAATCTGAAATACCTTTAACAGCTTGTAATAAAACTTCATCAGCTTTTTTAAAAGTATCTAAAAGTGGAGTTTTCTCGTCTGAAATTGATAGTAATTTTTGATTTGGAATTACAATTAATGCGTCAACGTTATCACGTAATTCTGATAAACCGCCTTCGGCATGTTTTGTGCGTTTTTTACCTTCGAAAGAAAAAGGTTTTGTGACAACACCAATTGTTAAAGCACCTAATTCACGTGCGATTTTTGCAACGATCGGAGCACCACCAGTGCCGGTTCCGCCGCCCATACCCGCTGTCACGAAAACCATGTCTGAACCTTTTAATTGTTCAACGATGTGATTATAAGATTCAATCGCTGATCTGCGACCGACATCAGGATTCGCACCAGCGCCAAGGCCTTTTGTTAAGTCTGCACCTAATTGAATTTTATGATTTGCTTTACTCGAGTTCAAAGCTTGGATGTCTGTATTTGCAACGACGAATTCAACGCCGCTCATGCCGCCTTCGATCATCGTAGTTACTGCGTTACTGCCGCCACCACCGACACCGACAACTTTAATGTTAGCTCCGATGTTTACATTTTCTTCAAGTTCGAACATATTTCCTCCGTAAAAATTTGTTTTATAACTGTATTAAATAATTTAAAAAATTAAAATAAATCTGTGAAAAACTTTTTCATCTTTGTTGCCACTTCGCCGATGGATTCACCCATAACATTTGTCATGTTCAAATTCATTGATGAATCTTTGGCTGTATAGAAATCTTTTTTAGATTCTAAGGCAAACATCAACAAACCAATAGCCGTTGCGAATTCACAGCCTTTAACAACGTCTTTTAAACCGCCAACTGTAACTGGGAATCCGCGACGAATCGGTGAATCGAAAATAAATTCTCCCATTTCGACCAATCCATCCAGCTGACTGGCTCCACCAGTGATAACAACGCCCGATCCTAACAATGGAGCCAATCCACTGACTCGAATATTATTTGCAATCATCGTTAAACATTCTTCAGCACGAGCTTCTAAAATATGAGCCAATTCTTTGCGCTGAACACTTCGCGCTTTACGACCGCCAACACCCTCGACTTCGATCGATTCATCATCGCCAACAAGACTGGCCAATGCACAACCATGTTTTTTCTTTAATGTCTCGGCGAAAATTTGTGGAGTTCGTAAACCCACTGCTGCGTCTTGTGTAAAGTGGCTGCCGCCCAATGGAATAATTGAAGTGTGCGCGACACTGCCATTTAAAATGTAAACTAATTTCGTCGCGCCGCCACCGATATCGGCAACACAAACACCCAGATTTTTTTCGTCAGCGCTGAGAACAGATTTTATCACTGCGACTTGATCTAAAACCAAACCCGCAACTTTTAATCCAGCTTTTTCAATACAACGAATTAAATTTGAAACGGCGGATTGACTTGCTGTTACGATATGAACGTTGGCTTCTAAGCGAACGCCGGACATTCCGATCGGATCAGTGATTCCGTCTTGGTGATCGATTTTAAATTCACGAGGGATCACATGTAAAACTGTGCGATCTGCCGGAACTTGAATTGCTTTTGCGGCTTCGATCACGCGATCAATATCTGAATTTGTAACTTCTTTATTTTTAATCGCAACCATTCCGCGCGAATCAAAAGATTGAACGTGCGATCCAGAAACAGAAACCCAAACCTCAGTCACTCTTGAACCCGACATTAATTCGGCTTCTTCTTTGGCTTTACGAATACCTTCGGTTGTTGATTCGATATTGACAACGACGCCTTGTTTTAATCCTGAATTTGGACTGACACCGACACCGACGACTTCGATTTTTTGTTCTTGATTTATTGTCACAACATTCGACATCACAAGCTTGACTGATGATGATCCGATATCTAAAGAAGCTAAAATAGGGCCTGTGTTGACAGAATTATTTGTATTGTAATTTGCAGATGAAATGGCGGATGAAATAACATTCGACCTGATATTTCCAGATGTATTGCTCATATTTTTCTTCCTTGAAGCGTGTTTACTAATGTGTGTGCGAAAAAAAATCACACACACAGACAAAAGTCGTCCCGACGAATGTCTTATATAAAAAGCTTAAGGAGTTTGCTGCAACCTGACAAGAACTTTTTTAGATAGATTTGCGTCTATGACGCGCGCTTTAAGATTCTTCTTTTCCAAATAATCCATCACCTGCGAAACTCTCGCCGACTTCATCGCAAATTGATCTTCGCCAAGCTTTACTTTTAAATCCGATTGAATCATCGAAATCCAAAAACCTTCTTTGGGATTATAATTAATTTCCGACAGTGAATTCACACCCATTTTTCCATCGGCCGGCAATGATTTTAGCAGATCGATCGCTTGTTTTCTTTTTTCAAGATTTTTTAAAAAAATATCACCCTTTAATAACGCCTTCGATGGTGCTTGACGACTGTCAATTTCAGGTAAAATGTCGCCGTCAACAGTCACTGGTCGCATCAGTCCCACATTTAATTTTTGTGAATCTGTCAGCAACAAAGAAATTTCGAAAGCTTCAATCTGAACCTCTAATGACGATGGCCATGATCTTGAAATTCTGAAATCCTTGATCCATTTTTGCTGCCGCAGAACTTCAGAAATATTTTGCAAAGAAAAACTCCATAGGGACTGACCATTAAATTTTTGAAACTGGGCATCGAGGCGTTGAATGTATTCACGTGCATAGCTTTTTTGATCGGCATGTGTTTTCAGGACAATATCAATTTTTTGAATTTGAAAAAAACCATTCTGATCCAATGTGTACATTGAATAACCCACCAGCATCGGCGCAATTATAAAAATTAAAAATAAATTAAATAGAAGTCGTTTATTTTTCATCACTTCGCTTATCATAGACTTGAATTCAGGCTGACTGCAAGATCAGACTTTGGTCCAGTGTGTTTAAAAATATAAATCTGACATAATATACACAACCTCTGTAATTAAGGATTTTTATGAAAATAATTTTTATTTTAGCAACAGTTTTGACTTGTACTTTTTCATGCCAGTCGACTCCGCCGATCACAAATCCACGACAACCCAATCAAGAAAATCCGACTCAGGTCACTGATGACAAAATCGAATTTGATTTTATTCATACGAAACAAAACTGCAAAGCCGAAAACACTGAACAACCGGGAACATTTCATAAAAAAACATACTGTTTAAATATCAACGGCGACGATATGAAACAAGCCGATGCCGATTCAAAAATGACCTTATTAGCACGACAACAATTGTCAACTTTGGTTGAAAAAATAAATCCGGCGGACCCCAAACCCATCGAAGACCTACCGGTCAGCGAACTGCGTGCGATCGATCCAGAAAATTCAAAATTATTTATTGCGTATTTAAGCTTTTCAAATAAATCCATACAGCGAAAAATTTGTGATTTGGCCAGCCTTGGCATTAAGGTTCGCATATTTTTAGACGGTGGATCTGGCCCCTCAAAGAAAAATCCAATCGGACAAATTGATGAACTGATTATGAACAATACAGCGTGCAATCAAAATGTTAAATTATCGTATTTGGGCGGCAGCACGGACACCAAAATTGCAGCATGGCAATTGCATCACAATAAATTTTTAATGATTGAAGCTCCCAATAAAAAAGTCATCATGAATTTCTCCTCTGGCAACCTCTCATCCTACGGAACCAGCCTGCACATGGATCATTGGGTCACAATCAAAGCACCAGTGAATTCAAATTTAATACGCGCACAAAAATGTGTTATGATTGGACTTGAAGCCGCGGCCAAAGCCAACGAAGATACAACAAGCTTAACAAAAATAAAACCTGACAAAGCCTACTTAATCGCACGCGAGACTTGCTTTGATGAGAATGACGTTAAACCTAGAAAAAAAATATTAGATACTGAAAAACAAATTAACGACGCTTTAAACAAAGAAGAAATCGCCCCCTTGTATTCACCTAATGCGGACAACTCTGTTGAAAAATCAATACTCAAAGCCATCAGCTCAGTCCCCGAAAATGGTTACCTATATATAGCAATTCAACATTTCACCAGCAAAGCCGTTGCAAACGCATTGATCGAAGCTGCAAAAAAAAATGTGGATGTTCGCATTGTGATGGATGATGATGCACTTCGCGGAGAAAGCGATGTACCTGGTGTTGATCAAATTATTAATACGATGTTGACCGAATCAAAACAAAAAATAAAAATACGTTTCGCCGAAACTTACCGTCCCGAAAAAAATCCAAATGGCTCTGCACCCGCAGTTGCAATGATGCATAACAAATTCGCCATATTTAATGGACAAAAAACTTTCTCAGGCGCGGGCCAATACACCGGAGCCGCCATGAAAACAAATTGGGAAAATTTTTATTTCATCACAAATAAAAAAATAATTACTGAATATTCAAAATATTTTAACGAAATTTGGAATGAATCCGTCGATTACGATTACACGTTAAGTCGATTCAAAACAGCCAGCAAAGATCCAGAAATATTAAATGCTGAATTTTCAAAAAGTATCGGAGATACAAATGAAAAAAAATAAATATTTACATCTGCTGATTGCTTTATTTTTTTCTGTACAATGCACACATACACAAATACAGACCCGAACTCAACAATCAGCTGACCGAGCACCAGACGCTGTCGACAACGCTCTAAAAATTTCGACAACAAAAGTAACGACAAGGCCGATCGCAAAAGTCGCCGACTGGCTGGACAATTTGCCGAACGAACAAAATGCCTATGCCACACAAATTTTGCCAAAAATTCAAATCCCGATCGATCGAATCAAAGAACTTTTAAATCCGGCAACGTCATACAAACTTGAAAAAAATTTAGACAGTACGACCATAAAAATTTTTACAGATTATGTAAATTCACAAAACATAAAACTTGCAGCACCCACAACAACTGCTCCAAAAACGAAACCTGCCAAGATCAAAGATCCCGTCGAAGACCTCATCGCAAATTTAAAATTGGCCTATGCCGATCGCATCGCAAAATATGTAGCCTACGTGATGTACCGATACCCAAATAAAAATCCAGATCCTGCGATCAGTCAACAGATGAAAACAGCAGTGGCTTCAAAATTAATTCTACGTTTGTTGCAATCTTCAGTGCAGTTTATTTTATGTTCTGATTTATCTGATTTTGGGTGCCATGAGCGAAGTCCATTGATTTTACCACGCGTTAAATTCAGAGTCGAAAATCCAAAAGACAAACTGGGCGAAGCTGTTGTCGTTAACGATGCGCTTGAACCGAATCTGGAATATTATTTCAATCAACAAATTTTTGTTCCCGAAGACCAATATGACCCCTCAAAAGGTGTTGCAAAAATTTTAGAAAATAAAATTAAAAATTTAAAAACAGATTCCAACAAAGATGGTTTATACATGGCCCTATACGGTATGGATGATGTTCAGAAAACAGATAAAGCCCTTGGTAGCATGAACGGAATTTATACTGCGTTGATGGACCGAATCACTGCCGGAACACCCGTTTATGGCGTTTTTGATTTAAAAGGTCCGCAACCGACAGCCGCTTTACCCATTGTATTTAGTTACGCAAAACCTGTTGGTGATCTAGAAAAAAATTGGATCCTGAGCCCACTGAACAGCACAGACCCGAAATTAACTTCGAACAATTTGGATAATACAAATTTAGATTTTCAATATAATGGCGGAACACAAGGCCTGTTACGAAAACTGTCAGAAAATATCAAAGACGATAACGAATCACACGGCCGTATCGAATGGCCCTACAGTGATTTGATGCATAATAAATTTTTTATTTTCAAAGAAAATAATAATTGGAGCGTTTGGACAGGCACTGCGAATATTTCAAGAACATGTCTGGGAACAGAACGAAATGCAAATTTAAGTGTAATCATTCATAATAACGAAGTTGCGAAATCTTATTATGATGAGTTTAAACAAATGTATGACTTTCAGCCCAAAGCCGATGTTGTTGCAAATACAGCGACAACATTCGTCGGTGCAGATCAGACTGGATATTTTCCGCGTGGAAAATTTCATACTGCAAAAACACCGAATACAAAACGATATTTTCAATTCTTAAAAGACAAAACAGAATTAAAACTTTATTTTGCACCGACCGACGATGCTGAACATCACGCATTGATTCCGATGTTATTATCTGCAAAAAACGGCGATCAAATTTTAATTTCAATGTATGGTGCTGCGGGTATCGAATATGTTCGCGCTGCACAACTGGCGGCCGCACGCGGAGTCAAAGTTAAAATCATTGTCGATTCACCGACAGCCTGTGGCAGCGATTCCTGGGCCGGACGTTCAGGCGAAGCAACGATGATTGAAAAAAATCCGTTTGCGACTTTGTACAAAAATACTTTGCCGATTGAAATTCATAAAAATGATAAAAACGTCGGTGAAACATGGAAACAAAACCATCAAAAAATCGGTCTGCTGTTGCGTAAACAACCTGATGGTAAATTGAACCCCGAATATTTTACTTTTGGTTCACAAAACTGGAGCGCTAGCGGCAATGATGGTAACGATGAAAATTTAATTTTAATTCGCAGAACATCAGGGCCCATCAAAGTTGGCGCCGCATTTGCCGATCATTTTGAAAATTTCTTGTGGCCAAAATCACAAAATATTCCAGAAACCGGCTGTGCTGATGTTGCAGATATTGCTGACTCTATTCCACAGGATGGGAAATAATTATCCCCCACCGCAGCTTCCGTCAGCGCACGGATTCACATAGGGCGTATTCAAAATAGCATCACATTCCGCATCGACACCCAATTGGTCGACGTGATATTCACACCAACCGTCGACACCGTCGTACTGTACTTGTCCGTCGTTACAATTAAAACCATAATGGTTTACTGTCGGATGAAAATGTGTTCCATTTACTTTTGTTGTAATGTTGGTTTGATTTATATGAGTACCTGTAGCCATACCATTAATTAAATAACCAGAAATTGTACGCAGACCAATATCAACACCTTTACAAATTTTTGCACATAACAATCCTCCCGCAAATTGACCTGCATTACAGCTTCGATTATTACACGCCGGATAATTTGTCGCACCATTCGAACAAACTGAAGGCGGTGGTGGTGGCGCCACAGACACGTCAGAAATATTAAATGTAATTTGCGAAGGATTGCAATTCACAGGTTGCAAATTGTACTGATTTATTCCGCGAAATGAACATGTCATATTGCCCGGACCAAATGTATTTGGCCCCCATGTTTGTCCATTATAAATATCAAACCAAGTACTCTGCCCTGTACACTGAGACTGAACTCCAGTTACATTCACAGAGCTTACATAAGCCGTCAGCGATTGATCTTTTCTAAATGACGTCAGATTTGTGCTGACTGAACAACTGGCGGCTGGTGACGACTGCTGACTGCAAGATGATGCATCATAACTGCCCGATAAATTTCCGTTCGTACAAACTCTGTTTTCAGATTGGCAACTTTGGCCGTAGGGAACACTCGTTGCTAAAAATGCCAACACCGATGATCCGCTGCTGACTGCTTGACCTTTAAAATTACATGACAATCCTGAACTTGGAGCACACGTTAAAAATTGAAATGCACTGTTGCCATCCAACGAACCATTATTACACAAACGCAATAACGACTGACATGATTGCCCATATGAAACTGAACGTGAATTAAAAGTTTGAACACTTTCATTATGTGCGATGGTTCGACCATCCAATAAACAACTTGCAGCAGTACCCGATGAACAACTTCCGTAATTATAACTTCCTGATAAATTTCCGTTTGTGCAAAGACGATCTTGCGAAATACACGTTCGACCAAAAGCAACTGTCGATGATTGATAACTTTTCACGGTTTGACCCGATGCTAAACTTTGACCGTTGAACAAACACGATGCGGCTGCGCCCGCCGAACAACTTCCGAAATTATAACTTCCAGATAAAGTACCATTTGTACAAATGCGATTTTGCGAAACACACGACTGACCAAATAACACTGATGAATTTTGATAACTTTTTACCGTCTGACCAGAGGCTAATGTTTGGCCGTTGAATGAACACGATGCGGCTGCGCCCGCCGAACAACTTCCGAAATTATAACTTCCGCTCAGTGTGCCGTTCGTACAAACGCGATCTTGCGAAACGCATAACTGACCAAATAACACCGACGAATTTTGATAACTTTTAATTATTTGACCAGACGATATATTTTGGCCGTTGAATAAACATGAAGCACCAGCGCCAACCGAACAGCTTCCGAAATTATAACTTCCGGATAAATTTCCATTTGTACAAACACGATCTTCGGCCACACATTTTTGACCATACGCAACCGATGAATTCTGATAACTTTTTATGATTTGTCCCGATGATACATTTTGGCCGTTAAATAAACACGCAGCCGGTGCTCCGACGGAACAGCTTCCAAAATTATAACCGCCGGACAAATTTCCGTTCGTACAAAGTCGATCTTGTGAAACACATGTCTGACCAAATAATACCGATGAATTTTGATAACTTTTTATGACTTGTCCCGATACAATTGTTTGACCATTGAAAGTACACGACGCCGGAGCGCCGACTTTGCAACTTCCGAAAGTATATGTTCCAGCAAGCGTTCCGTTCGTACATATTCGGCTTTCAGACACACACTGCGAACCAAATGGCACCGTAGAATTTAAATATCCAGACACAGTACCATTGTGCGGAATTGTTTGACCGTTGAATAAACATGCGGCTGGTGCACCCACGTTACAGCTGCCAAAATTACCGCTGCCGCTGAGTAAACCATTATAACAAGTTCGAAGAGCACTTTGACAATTTTGCCCAAAGACAACAGTTGAATTTGTAAATGCAGTCACACTGTTTCCGTGCGCAACAGTTTGGCCGTTAAAACGACAAGAAAATGGCAAGCCCACAGAACAAGAATCAAAAGAAAAAGTTCCTGATAATAAACCACGATGACAAATACGATCTTCGCTGAGGCAATCTTTGCCAAATGGTACCGACGAATTTTGATAACTTGTCACCGTTTGTTCACTGGCCAACGTCTGACCGTTAAATAAACACGCTGCAATTCCATTCGGTGCGCATGAACTATAATTGTATGATCCTGTGAAGTTTCCATCGCGACAGACTCGCACTTCGCTTATGCATTTTGAACCGTTCGATGACAAATAGGCCGTTACAGTTTGTCCGTCCGAATAAATATTTCCGTTAAAAATACATTTCGATTTTGAAGGCTTTATACATTCTGCAGCTGACGGATACGTCACACACCAATCAACAGGTAAGCTTGATGCAGATTCAGTGCTTAATTGTGCGAAATCAGTTTTTGTACAATTCTGAAATGCCACCATCGTAAATGTGCTAGCGAAAATATAAAACAGGACTAATTTATTTAACATCGAACACGTTCCTTTAAAAATGATCTGTTTGGATACATAATAAACTATTCAACATAGCCTAATGTCGCTTTAAGGACATAACCTGCATTAATGCCTTCAGAATAATTTGTCGTTGTTAAATAATCACCGTTACCTATGTTATAAAATCGATACAACGGAATTGATCCTGATAATTGTATTGAATAAATTTGACCAAGCTCGCCTTCAAATAATTGACCTTCACATTTTGCACCATCAATAGAAACAAAATGTTTTGCGGACGCTTGATTGTAACAACGATAAATTTTTATTGTATTCGCTAATTTTGTTGATGCCGAAAAACTTCGAAAGGCAACGCCTTCAGATAAATAACCTGCATTGACGCCCTCATTATAATTCGACGTCACAAAATGTTCACCTGTTGATCGATTATAAAAACGATAATTATTTTGAGGACTAATTTTATCCAGTTGAATATCTTGCGGTTGATTTTTTGGCAATACAGCAGATACAGAAATAATTTGACTTGAAAAACTTCGACCGTATGTATCTGTCGCAAAACCTTGAACGCGATAAACTGCTGGTCCCGGTATATTAGACCAAGTGTAAGTCAGCTGATCACTGTTCGGTTGATTTTCGCCATTCACTGACCAGTGCCCTGTCGCCAGCGGAACATTTGATGTGGCCGTGCACGAATTTGTTGATCCGACCAATACCGTCGTTGGACAATTAATTTTTAACACTGGCACAGGCAAAGAATCGTTTAATGTAATTCGTCGTTCAACAAGATACCCCGTGTTCAATTTAAATTTAAAAAGCCATTCACCTTTTTTCAGATCTTTAGAACTATAACGAGCCTGTCGAAAAATAAGGTCATCACATTTCTGTGGTAAACCATCTGGATCATAAACCGTGCAGTCAATTCGCGGCCCCGCTGACAAGGGACGCGAGAAGCTCATATCAAAAAATTCCTTAGGTGAAATTGAAATGTTTGGATTTTGATCTGTTGTTTGAATATTTACAACATTTGCATTTTTATCCAGATATGAAATGTTCACATTTGGATTTGCAATGACTGAATTTCCGATCACGGACTGGTTTTGTAGACTGACCTGATCAAAATATAAATTCAACAGACTTCCCTGCCGCGTCGACGCCAAATTTTCAACATTTAAATTTTTATCAAGCGGGCTGCTGTAAAGAAAAAATATAATGGCTTCGACTCTGGGGTTTTGTCTGGAATAAGCCAAATATTTTTTCGACTGATTAATCACATTGTTCTGCCATGATCCGTTTTCATCGCCGCCTTTGAAATCGAAAGCGTCTGGAATTATAATAAATTTTTGCTTATCCGTCATTTTACTAGCTAGCTTGTTGTAATAACTGGGAATTGATTCTCCGTAACAATTATCAAAATTTCCGTAACAATCCATGCCGACATAGTCAGCTTGTTGCGGAATTTGGAAATTTTCATTCATAATAATGAAAGCTTCGATAAAAACAATTTTACCCATAGGAAAATCAGTTTTAATCATCAAATTCATCTGATCTAAATACGATTTCATTGTGGAATATGAAATTCCTGCAGTTTTCGCAGCCCAGTAAGGTTCATCAAATGGATAAAACCAATTTGTTTTTGAATGTTTTTTAATAACGGCAGAAACGCCAGCCCATTCTGATTGATAATTATTTTTAAATTTGCGTAAATCATATTTTAACGTATTCACGTCGAAATCAAAAAACACTGGCGTTAATTCAACGGCCACTGAAAAACCCAACTCCTCTGCGATTGAAATTTTTTCTTCAAATAGCGCCAGTGCTGAAAGTTTTCGTTGAGTCACTAATCCTTTTGATTGAGCTAATGCTAAAGCTTGTTCAGATACATACAGAATACTGATCATATTTGTACGTCCCTGCAGTTCTTTTAACATCATTTTAAAACGATCTGGATCAATCGTTTCATTTGATAATGTTGTCGTTGGAAATATACCTAATACTTTGACCTGTTGACCAACGACCAATTCATTGGGCTGAATATCTAATAAAAATTCAGGAGACCTTGATGCCAGTGTCGAGCTGACCGGAACTAATCCTGATACAACAGAGCTTGCATCGTTTGTAGTTTTCAATTTTGAACAATTCTGAAATGCAAAAAACATCGGCGCAGCTAACGCAAAAAATAAAACAGCTCCAATCAATGGTTTTGATTTCATTCATCCTCCCCAGGATATTTACATTTCGACATATTTCGTCAAAACTTTAGGACTTTGGCCCTGTATTCAGTAAACAAAAATCAATCTCAATTTACGACGGCGAACTTGTTTACACGATCAACTTTAGCACAGCATAAACTGCCCCTTGCAGACAGAGTGTCAATTTGTTCGTCACAGTCGGAATACTATTTGCGCCTGGTTCAGCCCCCTCTTGGCCTAAAAAATGTAATCAATTCGATATGAATAAAATTTTAACACTCGCTTTAATCTTCAATATCGCCGCAAATTCAACGGCGTTTTCAAAAATCGTATGCACAATGACCTTTAATTCGTCCGATGAAAAAAATGTATTTCAAAAAACATTAACTCCGCTGGGCTATCAAATTCTTGAATTGGTCCCCGACAACAAAGACCCCCAATGGTTACAAAAATCTTGTGCGCAAATGCAAACAGCAAATCAAAACTGTGATTCACTTTTAATTTCGGGCCACTTTGGCGGATTGTTTTTTGGCAGCGAAAAATCAACGACACTGTCTTTGTCAGAAATGATGACGGCTAAAAATCAACACAACTGCCCTGCTATTTTTGAAAAACCAAAATCTGTATTTTTAATGGGTTGCAATACTTTGTCTGGCAAAACTCCGGATCATCGCAGTGTCGATGATTATTTGCGCGTCTTGGTTGGCGATGGATTCCCGTTGGATCTGGCTGAAAATGTCGCGGCCGCAAGGTATCTGAGTTACGGCCAAAGCATGAGCGATCAAATGCTTTCGATTTTTAACACCGCCGATTTTATCGCAGGTTTTGAAAGCACAGGGCCACTGGGATCAGCCGCAGCACCTTTATTAACAAAAGCATTCAACCAAACAACATCAGCCGATAAAATTAAAAATGTCATTTCAAAAGAAGCCTTAAAATCTGCTTTTGCCAGTACGAATTTACGATTGGTCGAACCGGCCAAAATAGCCGATAAACAAATTTTACTCAGACAGGCTTTATCAAATGATGCGGTCGCGGCAACAACGGCTTGGCAAAATTTGCTAAATTCACAAAATACAATTTCGTATTTTGATTTTATTATTGAAAATCAAAATAATTCAACTTTAGAAAATGTTTTAAAAAAATCTGCGACTTTGCAAAATCAGCTGATGGCCTCTTTTAAATCCATTTATGATAAATCTGTCGGGTTGGCTGCGATTCAACGAAAAATTAATTTCTTTTTATTTGATCATGATCTGATGGATGAAAATATTTATTTAAAACGACAATCCCAAATTGCGAATCAAATTTTATCCACACCGCTGGATTACGTCAAAGCCGATCAAATTTGTCAGTTATTTCAAACTGAAGAAAATAAAAATTTGATTCATGAAATCAGTTCGAATTCTATTTTAGCAATTACAAAAAGCAGTTATGCACAATTTATTTTCGGGTGCGCAGATATTCATGACGAAACACACCCGCCAAAGACAAATGCGTATCAATGTTTAAAAAATCAAACAACGTACGACTGGGCTTGCCTGACTGAAAATGAAACTGATTTAGATATCACCAGCTGCAAATTGGCTCATTCAAGAAATTCAGATTCCGAAAATGCAGATGATATGTTGTGGTTTTGCTATTCTAAAATGTTAGATCACAAAAAATTAAATTCGGCCCAATGTTTGGAATTAACTCATAGTTTTAATTTATTAGGCAACCGTATCAAAATGAATTGGAATTGCCAAAACCGACTTTAAGAAATTCAGACAACGCAACAGCACCATGCTTAAGATTGATTTTCCAATCGGCAAGCATGGTCGCGTCCGATGAATCCGTCACATATTTCACAGAATTAAATTTGATTTTATAATTTTCACAAACTTTGGCTATGGCAAAAGCTTCCATATCCATGACTTCATATTTTTCTGCAACAGGCCCCATATCAACATGATCCGCTGATGCACAGCTGGCTGTTGGTAAATTTGAAAAAGCCATCACTGTATGTTTATTTTTAATGATGTACGAAATTTCTCCGCGATAAATAAACTCAGTACATTCGATCAATGCGCTTTTTGAAAATTTTCGGCTGCCCACCGTACCCAGATTTAAAACCCAATCGGGCTTGTGCTGCAGAATGGCTTCGGTCGTTTTTTGTGCTGCTGCAATCAATCCAACGCCTGTGTAAATCAAAACAGCATTTTTATGTTTTTCAGATATAATTTTTTCGATCAGGCCGTCGGACTCTTGCGGTAAAGCCATGACGATCAGCATTTTTGGTTTTTCATCAGTTGCCATGATGTGATTGTGCAATGTAAAACAATCAAATGACAACTGAAAACAATCTGCATCCCACTATAGAAAAATATAAAGATATTGCTTTACATATCATTGAAATCTGCAAACGCCTGCACTCAAGAAATATGTTGTCTGCAGCGGATGGCAACATCAGTTATCGCATCAGCCCGACTGAAATTTTAATTACACCGTCGGGTATCGCAAAGGCATTTATGACGTTGTCTGATATGGCCGTTATTACTTTGGACAATAAAATTATTCACGGAAACCCTTCAACCGAACGATTGATGCATCTTGAAGTTTTTAATTCATGCGCAAAAGCCAAAGCCGTTGTGCACGCGCACCCTGTAACCGCAATCGCATGGTCGATTGCAAAACCAAATTTAGAAAAATTGCCCAGCGATTGTTTGTCTGAAGTTATTTTGGCCACGGGTGACATTCCATTTGCAGATTACGCCAGACCGGGCACACAAGCCATGGGTGATGTTTTAAAAAGTTTCTTACCGCAACATCGGGCTTTGATATTACGACGTCACGGCGCCATCACTTGGGGCGAATCATTGGACGAAGCTTATCGAGGCATGGAACGCATTGAAAATTCGGCGCAAATATTAATGACAGCTATTCAGTTGGGTGGATTAAATCCGTTACCACCAGAAGAAATTAAATATTTATACGAGCTTCGAAAAAAAATCGGAGATATTTTATTATGATTAATTTAGATTCAATGGCTTTAAAATTTAATTTTTCGCCCACTGAAAAAAAAATCGAATTATTTTTGTTAGATCAAACTCTATTACCACAAACTGAAAAATGGTTGTTGATCGAAAATTTAAATCAAATGATCGAAGCCATTCAAAGTTTACGTGTGCGTGGGGCTCCGTTGATTGGCGTAGCCGCCAGCCTGTATTTAGCAAAAGAATCTTTAAACGTTACAAACAAAACTGATCTTTTAAAAATTGCTGATTTACTTTATGAAGCGCGCCCCACAGCCGTGAATTTAATGAATTGTTTAGACCGCATGAAAAAAACAATATGCGCAAATATGGATTCAAATTTTTCAGCAGAACAAATTGTTCAGACGGCCATCGAATTATTTAACCAAGACGTAAATCTCTGTGATCAAATCGCTGCGAACGGCGCTGAATTAATCAACGATGGCGATCAAATATTAACTCATTGTAATACCGGCGGCCTTGCCACCGCAGGCGTGGGCACTGCACTGGGTGTGATTCGTCGTGCACATGAACAAGGTAAAAAAATCCATGTCTATATCGATGAAACCAGACCGCTCTTACAAGGCGGAAGGTTAACCGCGTGGGAATTACAAAAATTAAATATTCCGTGCACATTGATCACTGATAATATGGCCGCTCATTTAATGAGTCTCAAAAAAATTACCAAAGCGATTGTTGGCAGTGACCGCATTGCTGCAAACGGTGATTTTGCAAATAAAATCGGAACTTACAGTGTTGCAGTGAATTGTTATTATCATGGAATTCCCTTTTATGTGGCTGCGCCATTTACAACAGTGGATTCAAAATGTAAAAGCGGAAACGACATTCCTATCGAACAACGACGACCCGAAGAAGTTCTTGGAGCCATTGGAAACTTTGGAATTGCGACCGATGGTCGCATACTAGACAAGATCATTTGGGCTCCGTCTGGAATTAATGTTTATAATCCGTCGTTTGATATGACTCCTGAAAAATTAACTTCGGCATGGATTATGGATCAAAAAGTATTTACAAAAAAAGATATATCAGAGGGATGTTTTTTATGATTGGTGTTATTGGCGGATCTGGATTTGAAAAATTTGAAGATTTCGAAACTGTAGAATTACTTTCAACTGAAACACCATTTGGTAACGCATCAAGCGGATTTAAAAAAGTTCGTGTTGAAGGTACAGAATTTTTATTTATTTCACGTCACGGCGATCATCATGAATTATTACCCAGCGAAATTAATTATCGCGCGAATATTTATGCTTTAAAAAAAATGGGCGTAAGCTCTATAATTTCTTTCAGTGCAGTGGGTTCTTTACAAAAAGAATTTGCTCCGGGTGATATGGTCACACCGTTTCAATACATCGACAGAACAAAATCATTACGTAAATCGACATTTTTAGGCGAAGGTTTGATTGGCCATGTCTCGTTGGCAAAACCGATTTGTGAAGTCATGGGCAATCACTTAAAAAAAATATCACCTAAATATGATTTTAAAACTCATTTTGGTCAGACATACGTTTGTATCGAAGGCCCGTATTTTTCAACAAAGGCCGAATCAAATACCTATCGTCAAATGGATGCGCAAATTATCGGGATGTCGAATTTTCCAGAATATGCGCTGGCCCGCGAAGCAGGACTGCCGTATTTGCCGTGTTGTTTTGTGACTGATTATGACTGTTGGGATGATTCAATTCCGCATGTGACTGTCGAAGAAGTCATAAAAGTTATGAAATTTAATAATCAAAAAGCCTTTAGTGTGCTCAAAGATCTTTTAAAAATTAAAAATTTATCCGAAGGCAGTTTGGCTTATGCCGGCGGGTTGCAATCGGGACTATTTATGCCGCCGGAAGCAATTCCTGCGGATAAAAAATATTGGGTTGATGTTTTGATGGGGTGAAAATAAAGTTTAGTACTGAACCAAACTTTTAATAATTTCGTTTTTAAATTTCATCTGATTCAGAAACGTCAGATTAATTAAAACTAAAATGTCTTCGACGACATATCCTGATTTTTCACACAAATTTAAAGACGCACCCAGCGTTCCACCCGTCGCCAACACGTCATCGCAAATCACAACGCGCGAGCCTTTTGTTAACGATGGATTCATTTCAAGCGTGGCTTCGCCGTATTCTAATTTGTAGCTTTCGGCAAATACAGGTGGCGGTAATTTACCGGCTTTACGCATTGGAATAAAACCTTTTTTAAATGCGGCAGCCAATTGGGCCGCAAAAATAAAACCGCGTGATTCAATACCAACGAAGGCATCAATATTTTTTAAATTTATTTTTTCTGCGAAATCTGCGGCTACATTTGCAAATGCTTCTGCATTTGATAACAACGGGCTGACGTCACGAAATAAAACACCCTTGATTGGAAAATCAGGAACATCACGAATTAATTTTTTATAATCTGTTTTCATTATTGTAACGGTACACTATTTATACCGATCGGAGAATACCTATCGACCGCTGACCCGTCGCCCAATTGACCAAAATCATTTCGACCCCAACAACGTAAATTTGTACCCGTTGTTAAACCGCAGGTGTAATTGTTTGAAGCAATAACTTTGCTGTATAAAAAACCTGTATCGGCTTGCGTGGGGCTTGATCGATTTGTCGAAGTGTAATCACCCAATTGTGAAAAATGATTGTAACCCCAACAATATAAATTATTCGTCGCTGATGCAACGGCACATGTGTGAACATAACCTACACTGATATCAGAAAAACTGACGCCTGCAGAAATAATCACAGGCACTGCACGCGCGACACCACTGGTTCCGTCACCGATTTGTCCGTAATTATTATTACCCCAGCATTTTAAAACATTCGACGTCGTGATTCCGCATGTGTGATACAAAACAAAACTGCTGACGGCGATTTTTGAATACGTTGTTCCTGAATCAATGACCAAGGGCAAAGTTTTATCAGCGGTTGTGCCGTCACCCAATTGACCACTGTCATTCAGCCCCCAACATTTTAAAACATTCGCTGTTGTGATTCCGCAGGTGTGCAGAGCTCCTGTTGCAATTTTTAAATACGTTGTCCCCGCATTAATAATTGTTGGTGTTGATTTATTTATAACAGAGCCATCACCTAGGCCACCTTTTGAATTCTGACCCCAACATTTTAAAACACCTGCCGTTGTAATTCCACAACTCAGACTACCTGACACAGAAATTTGCGAATACAATGTGCCTGCGTCAACAGTCATCGGAGTCAATTGATCAACCGTTGTTCCGTCGCCCAATTGACTTGAATTATTTCGACCCCAACATTTTAAAACACCCAATGTTGTGATCGCACAGGTATGCATATCACCTGCAGAAACATCAGCATAACTATTGGCACTGTCAATAAATTCAGACGTGGACTGATCAACAGTTGTGCCATCACCCAATTGACCAAATTGATTTCTGCCCCAACATTTTAATTTTGATGACGGATTAATTGCACAGGTGTGCGTTGTACCTGCTGTTAATTTTGAATAAACTCCGCCCAAAGGCTGCGACGTATCGGGAACATGCCCTGATGAGCCATTTGAACAACCCATGAAATAAAAACATAAAATAAGAAAAGAAAATATTTTATTTTTCATATTTATTTTTCCAGAAAATTAAAAAAACTTCTTTCGTTGGCTTGATGGTAAAATTCTTAACACTTCTCTATATTTTGCCACAGTCCGACGGGCGATATCAATGCCATCTTTTTTTAAAAGATCCACAAGCTTTTGATCGGATAAGGGCTTTTTAGGGTCTTCTTTTGAGACATGTTCTTTGATTTTTAATTTCACTGATTCTGACGCTAATGAATCCCCACCATCCGACGATGAAATTCCTGAATTAAAAAAATATTTTAATTCATAAATACCTTGCGGTGAATGCATGTATTTTGATGTCGTCACACGACTGACAGTTGATTCATGCATTCCGATATCATTTGCAATATCGCGCAAAATCATCGGTTTTAAAAATGCGGTCCCTTTATCGAAAAATTCTTTTTGATGTTTTACAATACTGTCTGCAACTTTAAAAATGGTACGTTGACGCTGATGAATCGATTTAATCAACCACACAGCCGATTTTAATTTTTCAGAAATATAATCGGCGGCTTTGTTGTCGCCTGTTGGCGTTGTTCCGCCTTTCAGCATATTTCTGTAAAAATTTGAAATTTTTAATTTAGGCAAACCATCTTCGTTTAATGAAACACTGTAGTCATCACCGACTTTGTAAACATACACATCAGGAGTTACATAATTTGTATCATTCGCAGCATAGGCACGACCTGGTTTTGGGTCCATCGCATAAATAATTTTACACATATCGATGACTTCTTCCATCGATCGATTCAGACCTTTGGCAATCGCATCGTAATTTTTTTTCTCTAAATCTTTGAGATGATTTTCTAACAATTGCATCAGATCATTTGTGTCTTCTTCAAGATTTTTAGCTTGAAGCATCAGACATTCTTTCAGATTTCTTGCGCCGACACCCGGTGGATCAAAATCATGAATCAAACTTAAGGTGTCTTCAAGGTCCAATAGATCCATTTTTTCTTCTTCAGCAATTTGAGTCAGTGGAGTTTTTAAATATCCGTCATCATCAATATGCGAAATTAAAACATCGGCAACTTTTTCTTCGTGATCTGAAAAACCCACCATTTTCACTTGCCAATAAAGATGATCATGCAATGTTTGTGTTTGCTTGATCACGTTTTCATAGTTCATGATTTCTTCGTTACCGTGCGAAGCTTCACGTGGCATTTTATGTTGAGTTTCTAAATAAGATTCCCATTCAAATTCGTCTTGTTTTTGTGGATCTTGTGAAGCCGATTGTTCAACATGTGTTTCGATATTGCCATCATTTTGAGGTTGCTCAACTTGAGCCGCAGCTTCTTTAGTGCGCTCAAAATCTTCTTCTCGTAAAATTTCGGCTTCTTCTAAAATGGGATTATCTTCAAGTTCATTTCTGACTTGCGATTCAAGTTCTAAACGCGACATCTGCAAAAGCTTGATCGCTTGCTGCAACTGCGGCGTGATCACTAAGTTTTGACTGAGACTCATCGTTTGTCGTAATGCCATTTTTTATTCCGCCGTTCGCATACAGTTAACTTTATTTAACATACAGTTATACTTTATTTGTTTTAGAGCTTAAAATTTTCGCCCAAATAAAATTTCTTTGCAATTTCTGAATTCGCAATTTCATCTGTGTTTCCACTGACTTGAATCTGCCCATCCTTCAATATATAAGCATAATCGCAAATGCCCAAAGTCTCACGCACGTTGTGGTCCGTAATCAGAACTCCTATACCTTTGGCCTTAAGCTCTCGAATGATATTTTGAATTTCGCCGACAGCAATCGGATCAATCCCAGCAAAGGGCTCATCTAATAATAAAAAATGTGGCGATCCGGCCAAAGCACGCGCGATTTCTACACGACGACGTTCGCCCCCCGACAAAGAAAAACCAAAACTTTCACGAATATGATTAATCCGAAATTCTTGCAACAGTGATTCTAATTTTTCATTTTTTTCTTGAGATTCCAGACCATGCGCTTCAAGTGCGACTAAAATATTATCTTCGACCGACATTCGACGAAAAATACTGGGTTCTTGCGCCAGATAACTCAGACCTGAACGCGCGCGTTTGTACATCGGAAAATTTGTAATATCTAAATCATTAAATTGAATTTTTCCAGAATCTGGCTGCACCAGTCCCACCACCATATAAAATGATGTTGTTTTACCGGCGCCGTTGGGGCCCAACAGCCCCACAACTTGGCCAGCCTTAATTTCAAAACTGGCACCTTGCACGACTTTTCGTCCACCGTATTTTTTTGAAATATTTTCGATTTTTAAAAAACTTTCAGACATTACTTTTTATCCTTTTGGGGATCGTGCAATTTTTCATTTGGGGAACCGATAACCTTTACATTATTTATTTTAACTTTTTGTCCACCATCCGTGAAGATAATTTCGTTACCTGTGATTTCATCGTCTTGCATCTGGACCTTTGGCGAACCTCGCAAAGTCATCTGATCCAACTCGAGGTCCATTTCAAGTTCACGACAACTACCAAAACGATCACTTTCTTTCATAGTGACATTATCTGTTAATAAAATTGTTTTTAATTGTTTGTTATTCGACGAGTATTTAAAAAAAGCTTCGGGCGCCGTTAAGACAGATTTGTCATATTTTAAATGAACATGACCACTGAATTGGCCTTCTTGATTTTTATTTGAAAAAATGGCTGCGTCCGAATCTAAATCAAATTTTTTCGTTTTAATGATTTTATGTGCTTGAACAGAACTTAGAATCGACATTTTATTTTTGATCAGATCAATTACAAAACCCACACCATTTAATTCAAAGCCACTGCCCGTTTGGTCGGCTGGACCATTCATCGTTACGCTATCATCACTTTTTAAAGTTTTATTTTCTGCTAAAAATCGTAAATCATTCGTTTTAAATGAATAACCATTGGTACTGGTTGTGATCACCTGACCGCGGATCAAAATATTTTTTGTAGCACCGTCAATTTCACCGACATCACCAGTCACCGTGTAACTGGATTGATCTTCGGCAAAAAAATCGATCTTTACTTTTTTTAAAACCCACTGCGAATCAGCGGAACCATTGGCTTCTTCCGCAAAAAGCTCCCAGCCTTTCATTCGATTTGAATTTTCAACCAAATGAACGCCCTTCATTTGTTGTTCGACTGATTTTTGGTTGCTATTTTTTTTCTGTGAATTTGCTAAACTTTGAATTTGTTCTGCAGTTTTTAGTTCCTGATGAACTGAGCTGATTTCTGTCGGATTCAGAATTAAAATTTGAATGAATATCAAAAACAAAATCAGGAAAAATAAAATTCCTGATTTTTTAATTATGACTAATTTGATGAATTTATTGAGTTTGTGTACCAGTTGCCGCATCTTTTTTGTCTGCATCTTTAGAGACGGCAAAGTTAATCGGACCGCCACCAGCTTCGTAAATTGAATACATCACTTTTTTCATTGTTAAGTAATCAATATTTTTATCAGCCTGTAAGGTGACTTTTCTCCAAGCATTCGGATCGTCAACGTCTTTACCTAAAGTTTTATCAACAACGTTTCTGACTTTGTTTTGCAATTTAGTTTCTTGGTCATATTTGGCTTTTTCTAAAATCACACGCACTTGATCGCGAAGCGCAGGAATTGACCATTCCACAGAATTTTTAACTTCGTCAAATGTGGCTACACTGGTTCTGTCGATCAAAACTTCTTTCGATGACACCGTCACAACAACCGAAGGTTTTAATTCATTCACCCGATTTGCTTTTGGCAAAACAACTTCTTTGGGCATATACAAAATTTCACCAGTAGCGCTGTAATTTTGTAACAAGAAAATAACTAGCACTGTAAACATATCAACCATCGCAGTCAGTGATAAAACCGCAGTGACACCACGTTTTGATTTACGTTTACTTAAAATTTTATGATAACGATGGCGTTCGCCCGGTCTGTAAATTGCCATATTAGTTTGGTCCTCCGGTTAAAAGCTCTGGTGAAAAACCCGCTTTCAAACCTATATCCATCGCGGCGACAACATGATCGTAAACAATCGCATCTTCGATGGCCATTTTAATACCGCCTTTATCAGGATACATTTGTTTTATTTTTGTTAAATCAGCAATCAATGCTTCTTTGTCGTAATCAGCTCCAACTTTTGGAATTGTTTTTACGTCTTTACCAACAAACAGAACATATCCTTTTTCACGGATTTCTAATTTCAAAACAAGATCTTCTAACGCTGGCGGTTTCAACGGAGTTGTTTCATCACTTCTTGGTGATGCAAACGAGGCTCCTAATTGAATCATAGAAACTTGCGTCCATACCGCAGAAATTAATAAAAATGTAATCAGCACTGACATCAAATCGATGAACGGAACCAAGTTCAGTTCAACACTTTTATTTCGACCGCCACTGCCACCCGTATCTATATGTGCCATCGGTTACTCTCGCATCTTATCTCTGTTAGCTGCCACAAGATTCATTAAGCTCATTGATGTTTCAACCATTTCATTTTCTGCTTTTTGAATCATATGTTGAAACAAGCCGTAAAAAATAATCGCAGCAATTGAAACACTTAATCCGAAACCTGTACAATTTAATGCATGCGAAATACCTTGCGATAACAATGTGGCTTTCGTTGCAGGATCTGCACTGGATACAGCACGGAAGGCACCGATCATACCAAAAATTGTTCCTAATAATCCGGCTAAAACTGAAATATTTCCGAACACAGCTAAGAATGCAGTCCAACCTTCAAGACGTGGCATTTCACGCATCACTGAGGCATCCATCGCTACTTGAATTTCTTCGTCAGGACGTTTATTCATCGCTTGAACCAAACCCGCCTTAACCGTATTTGATAACGGAGCTGGGCGTGAATCACAAAATGAAATCGCTTGTCTGATATCACCAGAAATAATCATACGAAAAACTTGATCAGAAAATTCTTTCTTATCAACACGCAATGATCTTAAAGCCATAAATCTTTCGATCACGACAAATAAAGTCAATGCTCCGATCACTAAAATAACGTACATGACAAATCCGCCTTCGTTGAATGCTCGAACGATGGGATTGATATTTTCTGCTGCGTTTGCTACCGCTACGGCCGTACTTGCTGCTGTTGGTTCCACGAAAATCCTCCTATGATTTTTTTTCTAATTCTTTTTAAATTTAAATACTTTTAATAAAAACTTTAGCTTTACTATTTAACATAAACTATTTCTGACCTTGAAATAAAAACGGATACACAACTTCGGCCACTGAGCCTGCGGGTGGCTCCGGAAATCTTAAGGTCATCATTCGTGCTCTG
>CANBND010000014.1 GCA_947370945.1 Pseudobdellovibrionaceae bacterium
TTTATTTAAATTGAATTTTAAAGCTTGAATTTTTAACTCAAAGGCGGAACATAGATTTATGTTTCGCCTTTTTATTTCTACAAATATTTTATTCGCAAGTGTGTTTTTAAGTTCAGTTTGTTTTTCGCAAAATCAGAATGAGCTGACATTTAAACAAAAACATATCACACCTGTGTTCAGCAGAATTTCTGATCGAGCGTCGTTGTTAACATTTGTATCCGGAGCATTTGCTGTGGGTTTGTCAGAACCCAACGATGATCAAACGCGTTCGGAATGGAAAAATAATCAGAAAATGGAAAAATCAATTTCGCACATTGGCGATTTGATGGGAACGGGTGGAGTCGCTGTGATTTCATCGGGGTTAGAGTATTATTTTGATGAACGTTCTTTTGTTTACCAATCACATCTTCGTGGATTAGCTTACGGTGGAATTGCTATTTACAGTTTGAAGACCGCGTTCGCCAGACCTCGTCCGGGAAACAGTGACAACCATCAATCATTTCCATCGGGACATTCTTCGATTGCTTTTATGTCGGCGACTCATTTGACGTATGCTTATGGTTGGAAGGCAGCATTGATTGCATATCCAGTGGCTGCGTTTGTCGGAGCTTCGCGATTAGCAGATGATGCACATTGGTTTTCTGATACTGTTGCTGGTGCATTTTTGGGTTTCATCGTTGGGCGTGCTACGTATTATGATGAAACAGAATTTTATCAAGTGAACGTTTCAGAGCAAGCGTTTAATGTCTCAAAAATTAAAACTCAAACAGTGCCTTTTCTGATATCTGATGGTCTGGGTTTTTCAACTTTTGTTTCGTTTTGATACATTTTCAGACGTAAACAAGACTTTCTACCAATAAATAAATTATTTTTGAGACACCCCCTAAAGGTTTTTTGTTTTATTCCGATACGTTCACTGTGAGTCACTTGATTCATTTTAACGTGTCTGCAAAGAAAACTGCAGAGACCAAATAAGAGGGAGGCCTTGGTATGGCTCGATCGTTTGTTTACATTGTTTCAGAAAATCCTGAGATCATGGAAAAAGTGAAAAAATCAACAGAAGGACAGGATGTCAGTTTCTTTACTTACTCTGCTCCGCAATGGCGTGAAGGAATGGAAAATCCATTTTTTCGTTCGCAATTAATTAATGGTGTTCCTTCGTTAAACAGTGGTGGTGCAAATCAGCCTGTAAATCCAGAAGCGAATCATATGAATAATGTGGTTCATTTTCCGATGGCTCAAGGCGAGAAAACACAAAAGATGGAAGACGTTGAGTTTAAAACCATCGAAGCTGCCATTTACCAGCATAAAGGTAATTTGACAGAGGCTGCGCGTGCATTAGGTATTGGGCGTGCAACATTATATCGTAAAGTAAAACAATTTCACATCGACCCCTCCCAGGCTCGCCGACGCAAACTTGTTGCGGCGTAAGATTTGAATTTAATTTGTTAAATAAAAATTGTTAAAGATTAGTAAAGACCAAGCGATGCTTGGTCTTTTTTTATTTTAATGATGCGTTCATTTTGAAACGTTTTTTTATAAATCACAAAATAATTCATGTATTTTAATTTTTTTGAGCATAAGATATACAGTATGCGAAACATTTTGGTCATGATGATTGAAAAAATCCGTTTTGGATTTAAAGATTTTAAAAATCATAAGTGGCCCATTATGGGATTTATATTATTTGGTTTTTTCGTTACGGCTCTGGCAATGGGTTATTACATTTTAATGTACAGAATAACACTAGATTCAGAAATTTTAAATCAGAAAACCCGAGCCAAAGTTCTTGTGCAAAAAATTGAAAATTATACGGCAATTTCTGATCAGCTGAGCCGCACACTGCAAAATCATTTTAACAATTCAAAATACAGTCAGCATGACATCGAAAAATTTTTAACAGAGAGTGTTCGATCGGGACCGTCCAGTTTAATTTACGGTGTCGGACTTTGGTTTAAGCCCAACGGATTTCAAAAATCCAAAAAATTATTCGGTCCGTATGCTCATCGTCTGTTGAACGAGCCTGATAAAATTAATTTAACCTACGAATGGAACACCGAAACTTATAATTATCCAGAGCAGGATTGGTACAAAAAAGGCTTATTAGATCCAGAAAATGGCGTTTATGTCGAACCTTATTTTGATACTGGCCTAGTGTATGTATCGTATGTCCATGCTTTTTTTGATTCGAAGAAAAAAATAAGTGGCGTTATTTCTGTGGATATGATTTTACCGCAACTGCAAAAAATTACAGATGAATTAAACAAAAAAATGGACACTGATAGTGACATTGATCGGTTTCAGCAGGGTGGTCACAAAGAAGAAGTGATCTATGTTGAATCTCGAGGCGGTTACCTATTATCTCATCCAGAAAAAGATAAATTTTTTGAAAAAATAAACAATAAAAAAAACAAATCATTAATAGATTTTAAAATTTCAGATTTAAAAAATGCATTGTATTTACCAAAAGAAAACCAGAGAGAGGTTTTGACATACTTTGAAGTGATTCCTCGTCTGGGTTGGAAAGTTGTTGTTGAAACAAAAAAAGATTTTATTTTCAGAAGTTTTCTAAGACTGAATAAAAGTATTTTTATTGTTTTGACGTTTTTCTGGATATGTTTATTTGTGTCCGTTGTTTTTTTTGTGAATGCCACGAACATAAAAAATGCAAGTGATAAAATGAATGCGGACCAAAAAGCTTTGCTTATGAATGCTTCGAAGCTTGCAACTTTAGGCGAATTTTCAAGTGGTATCGCACATGAAATTAATAACCCACTAGCTATTGTATATGGTAAAACAGAGTTATTAATTGGTAAAATCGAAAGGAAAACAATTCAATTTCCTGAAATAATTGCTGAATTAAAAAAAATTTGCGTGAATGCAGATCGTATTGCGCAGATCATTCGTGGCTTAAAGACATTTTCTCGCGATGGCAAATCTGATCCATTTATTAAAACTCCATTAAAAGATATATTTGCGGATACATTCTCTATTTCTTCTGAAAGGATAAAATTAAAAAATATCCAGTTTGAAATTTTTGAATTTGCAGATGTGATTATTGATTGCAGGCCTACTCAAATTTCGCAGGTATTACTGAATTTATTAAATAATGCGATTGATGCGATCGACAACCAACCAAAGGCGTGGATTCATATTCGAGTTATTGTTGGTGAAGATATTCAAATTTTAATAACAGACAGCGGCTCAGGTATTCCTGTGAAAATTGCAGAGAAAATTATGGATCCATTTTTTACAACCAAAGTTGTCGGTAATGGTACAGGCTTAGGTTTAAGTATTTCGTACGGTATCATCAAAGAACACAAGGGTGTTCTTGTGTATAACGCAGATCACCCGAACACTCAATTTATCGTTCGCCTCCCGCGCAGCATTTAAAAATTGAATTCTTATTTTGCTTTTAAATCGATTGAAAAACACGACTTTAGGCCAATTTGATTCGGATCAGATTCTAATAAATAAATAATGTGGCAAAATAGGGTACAGGCCATTTGTGCGCTTTTGATGTTTGGAGATTTGATGAAAAATACACAGAAAATTTTATTATCTTTTGCCTTTGTTTTGGGTACGGCATTTATCACTCATTATTTTTTTGTACAAAGAATCGAATCGCAAGATTCAAATCGTGATGTCGCCAGTTTTGGAGAGCGAAATTCATCGCCACAAATTAAATGGGAGCAAAAAGTCGCCGAAGAGCTTTCTGATTCGACAACAACACAGGCCTCTGTAAAGCCCAATTGGCAGGATTTATTGGTTTATGAATATTTATCTGGTCAATATGACGTTATCATGCGCCAAGGGCAAATTGAAAAAATGCAATTGCAGCCATCCATGAACGGCGTGCAATTTCAAACAAAAGATTTCATTGAAAAATATGGCCATCAAATTAAAAAATTTGCGACTTATAAAATTCAGACAACAAATGACGTAGACCAAGTTCAGTTGTTTGATCAATCGGGTGCTGCTGCGGGAACTGTTCAAATAGATCGTACAGACAAGGGTCTAGTTCGCAATATTTCTTTTCAGTAATTTCTGCTAAAATTTATACAGGTCTGTGTATTTTGACTGTATATTTTTTTTCTGAATCTGCCGATACAGGGGCATGGTTTATCAAGATATTTCAACAGATTTTCAAGATAACAAAAATAATATATTAAAACAGCACGCCAGTGTTTTTCAGCGCATGCTTTCTGTGCTGTTGGATTATTTTATCTTAACACCAATAATCAGTTTTTTTTGTGTCAGTCTGTTTTCGCAAGGATTGGCTTTATATAAAAAGTTTCCAAAATCGATTGAAGCGGATTTAATTTTATTTCAAGTTGGCGTTGGTTTTATTTTTTTATTTACGATATTTCAAGCGCTATCTATTTTTTTGACAGGCCGTACTCCGGGGCAATTTTTTACAAAATCCTATATTCATTTTGAAAATAAAAATACCAGCTTGTTTTTTCAGGCTTGGATCAGGCAATTAGGATTTTTATTTTCTGTGATGCTATTCGGATTTCCATTTTTGGCTGTATTTTATCATCCGCAAAGAACTGCTTTTTACGAGCGAATGACTGAATCGTCAGTCTTAACAAAAGTGAAACATTCTTTCAGTCATTTCAGTTGGGGCGTTGTCGAGCGACGTTATGTGTCGGCTTTCATCAGTGTATTTTCATTTTGTGTGCTGACGTTGACAGTCATAAGTTTTAAATATTTTTATCAAAAAACTGTCTCATCAAATTTAACATTTGAAAAATACAAAAAAGAACAAAATTTTTGTAAAGAATTAGAGCCCGTGGCACAAGAGAACAGATTAAATGTGGCGACGGCTTTAAATTTGTTGGGAGTATTGTCAGACGATTGTCTTGATAAAGAAGCTGATTTTGTTTTATGGCGCAATTTTTCAGATCATGCACAATTTGAATTAAAATCAGCGGCTTATTTTGCAAAATATTTAACGGCTCAAAATGACGACGAAGAAAATTTGTATTTAGATCAAGTTTGCGCACAAAATAACAAGTCTCAGTCGTGTTCGTATTCAAAGACATTTATGACGGGTGATTTTGAAGCTTTGTTAGCAGAGGCAAAAACAGATTCAGCAAGCGCATTAAGTTCGGTTTTAATTTATGAAAGCGAAAAAGAATTGGGAATGGTTCGTGAGGGTTCATTAGCACAACTTCAAAAATATGCGGAAATTAAACCAATCAATAAATTTGTGATTTCAGAAAAATTAAACCAATTAAAGGGTTCAAAAAATCGACAACCTGCAACTAGCGCTGTCACCGAATCAAATCAAGTCGAAGATATTTTAAAGTTGGTTGATCAATTATGATTTTGCCCGGAGATGTCTTTATAGAAACAAAAAAAATAATGTGGAAAGAAAAATTTCATATCGGATTTTTTTTGGTTCTGATCAATACCTTTGTATTTTTATTTGTATCGGCACCAGAACTTTTAAATGACAAAAAAAACAATCAAATCAAAAAACAAAATCAATTGTTTCAGACAGACACATTGAAAAATATGTTTGATCAGACCCAAAGCGTAGATGCTCAAGGCGTTGATGCGCCGATAGCAAGCGATCAGGGGTCGCTATCATTTCTGAAAGACAGATTATTTTGGGACAGGTCGCAAAAATTTCCATTTCAAGGTGATGCTGTGGTTATTGCAAAGAATAAACAGATGATTCTTGAGCTTAAAAATTTATATCAAGAATCAACACAATTTAAATTTGGTCTGGGCCCCGAAGCCACAACGCCTTGGGCATGGTTAACATATCAATTTATGCACGCAGGTTTTATTCATTTGTTGATGAATATGATTTTTTTAATTTTGATCGCAAATATTTTAATTCATCGTGTGTCGCAGGAATGGATTTTATTAATTTATGTTGTTGGCGGTATCGGCGCGGGGATCAGTTATTTATTTTTTGCGGCCAACAATGATATCGCCATGGTCGGTGCCAGCGGGTCGTTGTGTGCACTGATTTCATTTTTATGTGTGGTTGAAAATAAAAAAAATATTCAATGGTCCTATTTTATCTCACCTATGAAAGATGGTTACGGCATCATTTATATGCCGGCTTATTTATTGTTTCCGGTGTATTTGATTTCTGATTTTACGTCGGTATTGTATCACGCCAGCGGAGTTGCAGCAGGTGCTGGTGGTGCTGTCGCACACTCCGCACATATTGGCGGAGCGCTGACGGGATTTTTTTTAGGATTCGTGCATATAATGTTGAAACAAAAATCTAATTCAATTCTTCCGGAGCAAAGCCTCGGCGCATCGTGTTCTCAGTGACGACGATAGGCTCCATGAATTGCTTTAAATAATCAGGGCCACCAGTTTTTGAACCGATACCAGACATTTTGAAACCACCAAATGGATGACGATCAACCATAGCGCCTGTGATACCGCGATTGATATAAAGATTTCCGACTTCAATTTCGTGCTTAGCCCGCTCGATATTTGCGGGAGATCTTGAAAAAATTCCGCCAGTCAATGCGTACTCGGTTGAATTTAAAATGTTGATGGCATCAGTGAGGTCATTGGCTTTAATTAATGCCAGCACTGGCCCAAAGAATTCGTTCTGCGCGATAGCATCTGTTGATTTCACATCGCCAAAAATTGTGATCGGTACAAAGTATCCGCCGGCGGGTGTTTGACCTTTGAATAATAATTTATTTTTTTCAGTCGCTTCAGCGATTTGTGAATTCAATCGATTGAAAGCGTCTTCGTCCACGACAGGACCGAAGTATCCCATTGGATTTTCAGCCGAAGAAATTTGAATCGATTTTGCTGCCTCAATAAGACGTGCCGAAAATTTTTCGTAAACTTCTTTTAAAATAATTACGCGTGATGCTGCCGAACATTTTTGGCCTGAAAAACCAAATGCAGAATATAAAACAGCATCAACGGCTTCGTCCAAATCGGCATCTGAATCAATGATCAATCCGTTTTTTCCGCCCATTTCAATAATACAACGCTTCACATGTTGTTGACCATTTTGTACAACGGCTGCATTTTTTTGAATTAATAAACCCACAGTTTTTGATCCTGTGAAGGCGATTGTTGTCGTGTGTTTATGTTTCACAATATAATCGCCAACGTCTTCGCCGTAACCTGGTAAAAACTGCAGAACATTATCTGGCAGGCCGGCTTCTTTGAAAATTTCAAATAATCCCAACGCAACTAATGAGCTTTGTTCTGCGGGTTTCATGACAACTGTGTTACCAGTGACAATCGCGGAAGCCACTTGGCCCGCTAATATCGCCAATGGAAAATTCCATGGAGCAATAACTGCGGCAACTCCACGAGGTTTATAAATGTAGTGGCTGGTTTCACCGGGAGCATGACCCACGCGAAGCGGAACGTTCAGTTCTCGCATGTGACGAGCGTAATATTTTAAAAAATCAATGGCTTCGCAAACATCGCCGTCGGCTTCGGCCCACGGTTTTCCAACCTCGATAATTTGTGTAGCCATTAGTTGGTAGCGGTCGCGAATCATTATTTCAGCCGCGCGATCCAAGATATCTGCGCGAGCAGTGGCTGGTGTTTTTTTCCATGTCGCAAAGGCTTCATGAGCTTTAGTCATTGCCGTTTCTGCGATATCGGTTGTTGCCATAGAAACTTCGCAAACGATTTCAGAATTTTGTGAAGGGTTGGGCCGTTTGAATATATTATTCGTAGTTATTTTTTTACCACCAACGATAGGCTGAATTTGGATGGGTAATTTTGATTTTAAATTTTTCAAAGCAGATTCTGTTTTTGATCGAACATCATCCATTGCAAAATCCAACATCGCTTCGTTATCAAATTTATTTTTCGGTGATATATAATTCGGATTTGTCGGTGTTAATCCAATTGCTGGATCTTTCATTAATTCGGCAGACGTTTTTCCATCGGCAAATTTTCCGCGGAGCCAAGATTCGTTCGACGTGTTTTCTAAAAGTCTGCGCACCAGATACGCCATTCCGGGAATTAATTCGCCGACGGGAGCGTATTCGCGAACGCGATAACCCATGTCTGATAAAGATTTTTTAATCGGTTCGGCCATGCCATAAAGCATTTGAATTTCGAAAGCATTTTTAGCAAGCCCCAATTGTTCAGCTTTGACCAATGCAGAAGACAACGTACGCACGTTGTGCGAAGCAAGGGCCACGCGAATCCATTTGTAATTTTCAAGTAAATAACTTGCGCACAATTCATAATTCGCATCGGATTCGGCTTTGTTTAAATAAACGGGCGTGTTCCAACCGCGCTGTTTGGCCTCAATGGTTTCGCTGTCCCAGTACGCGCCCTTGACCAAGCGAATTGTGAACGGAGTGCCGCGCGCACGTGAAAATTCGACCAGATCTTTGATGTCAGCCAAGGAATCGCGAAGGTAGGCTTGAACAACGCAACCGAAAAATTTATAATTTTTTAATTCAGGTTCACTGATGAGTTCTTTGTAAACTTCAACTGTTAAATGTTTGACGGCATAATGTTCCATATCCAAATTGATGAAAACATTTTTATCCATACCCAATTTAAAAATAGGGCGCAGACGTTCTTTCAGAATTTGTTTTGTATTGTTCCAGTCCTTGTCATTAATTTGTGAATACAAAGCTGTCATTTTCACAGAGACATTTATTTTTGGAATTTTTCCATCTGCATCGAAATCAAGTAAAGCGTGATCATCCCATTTGGCGGCGTCATCAGCCAAGCCCGTAATCAGTTCCATGTAGCGACGTTGATATTCAGCAGCTTCAGTTTCAGATAAGGTTGCTTCACCTAAAATATCAACTGTGAATGCCAGGTTATTTTTACGTGCTTTTTTTAATACTGTTAAGGCTTCTGCTGTATTTTCGCCAGTGATAAACATTTTGGCCATGCCAATGACATTTTTTTTAATCGCACTGGCCATCAAGCCCGGAGCTAATGATCCCAATCCAAGACCAACGTTAAATACTGCGGGTAATTCGGATTTTCCACCTTCGGAAAAATATTCTTTCAGATGAGTTGAAACTTCGTCGCCTGAATTTAAAGATGGCAGTACGTCAACAAAGCGAAACATGTTGGTTTTAAATTTTTCGTTTTTCATGCTCCAGTCCATGATGGACCCGTACCAAAAATCTTTTGAAAAAAGTGATACTTTACTTTGTGATTCCATTCTTTTCAGAATGTCTTCGCCTTTGGTAATGATTGCAGATTGAGTATTATTTGATGAAGTCGAATTTTGTACAGACATAAAAGCTCCCCATTTCGGAGCCAGAAATATAACCTAAAATTCAGAGGTGGTTCAAGGACTACTCAACATCCCATTCAAGATTCAATATTTTTTGATGCGCGCTGGTTGTGTCCCATAAATGGGCTTTGAGTGAATCACCTGAGGTCAGCTGCCCAACGCCAGAGGGAGTTCCTGTTAAAATAATGTCGTGAGGCAAAATCGGAAAATGATTTTTTACAAATTCGAGTAATTCTAAGGGGTTAAAAATCATATCCTTGAAGCTTCCGATTTGAGCTGTTTGATCATTGATTAAAAGATTGAATTCTAAGTTTTTTTGGTCAGTGATTTCTGATAAAGAAATCCAATTTCCGATAGGGCATGAATCAATAAAAGATTTAGCTAATGTCCAAGGTTGACCTTTTTGTTTGGCTGAATTTTGAGCATCTCTAGCAGTTAAATCTAAGGCCAATGTCAAATGTGAAAAATTTAAATTCTCGTCGATCAGATATGCCAGTTCAATTTCATGGTGAATTTCCGCAGACCATGCGGGTAATTTTATTTTTGAAGACGTTGATAATGTGCTGCCAGCTTTTAAAAAAAACATCGGAGTTTGTATTTTTTTATCAGGAACTGGCGCATTCATTTCAAGAGCGTGATCAGCATAATTTCTGCCAACGGCCCAAATGTTATGAGTTAAATGTGTCATGCTAAAACTCCTTTTTTTAGAACTTTCCACGGTTCATTTTTGTCGCTCGAATCAATTTCAAAAATTAAATATTGTCCTGGTGACCAGCCTGAAAATTCGAATGAATTAAGGTCTTTATCTGAATTTATCAAAGTTAAAACTTCTTCGATCCAATCGTAATGTGTACAGATAAAATGAACTTCTTCGGTTTTTTGTTTTGTGACCAAATCGTTACAAAATTTTTGAATACGAGCGTGAAATGTTTTGGCCATTTCGGTGTGACTTCGAACATTTAATTCAGATTTTTGTTTTGATTGCGGCTGATATTTTTCGATCGCTTTTTGCAACGTTTGTTTCGTTCGAATCATTTCTGAAAACCAACAATGCGTAGGTTTTGGCAAAATACCTTTTTCGATTTGCGTGATCAAATCGAGCGCTTGATCAAAACCTTTGGGGGTTAAATCAGGATCTTGAAATGGAGTTTGGCCTTTGTGGCCGTGGCGAAATAAAATCAGAATCATAGAGTTACTGTACTGAATTCAGACTTTGAATACAATATTTGTAGCGATCTTTGTTTTTTAAGGGGGTGTCTTGTGATCGATATACGACAAAATTTGACGTATATCGATCACAAGACCAAACTATTTGCAAATGGATATTGAAATCTAAAAATAAACTTTTGATTAAAAAAAACTGTCGGGTATATTCACCAAATGTCAAAAATTCACAGATTTTGTTCAAATGATTTTACTGTTCGAATGGCTGCGATTGATGCGACAGAATTAGTCGCCGAAGTTCAGCGTTTGCAAAAAATGATGCCGGTGGCAACGATGGGTGTGGGTAAAGCCATGATCGGTGCATTGCTGTTGGCCAGCCAACTCAAAGAAAAACAAAAAATCGGATTATTATTTCGCGGTAACGGTTCATTAAAAAGTATTTATGTCGAAGCTGATTACGAAGGTCATGTGCGCGCGTATACTCCGAATCCAAGTTATGAACCGCCTGATTATAAAAATCCTTTATTACTGAAGGAAGCTTTAGGTCACGGAACACTTTCTGTGTCACGACATACTCCGTTTCAAAAAAGTCCGTTCCTTGGAACCGTCGAACTGGTTAGCGGTGAAATCGGCGATGACATTGCTCATTACCTGCATCAATCACATCAAACCAGATCTGTTGTTTCGCTTGGAATTTATTTAGACGAATACGGAAAAGTCATCAAAGCCGGCGGAGTCATTATCGAAGTGATGCCCGGTGTGGATGAAAAAGTTGTCGACTTGATTCAAAGAAATGCCGATGATTTTAAACCCAGCGTTTCAAAAATTTTAATGGCGGGTGGTGCGCCCTATGATTTAGTTTTACCGTTTATGACTGAAATTGATTTTACAGAACTGGATCATGATGTGCATGCAAAATATTTTTGTCCGTGCACCGAGGACCGCGTGTCTGCAGCACTGGAAGTTTTAGGAATCGCTGAACTGCAAGACATGGTCGATAAAAAAGAAGAGCCCGAAATTACATGCCAAATGTGTGGCGAGCCTTATGTATTTTCTTCGGCTAAAATTATTGAAATTCACGAACGGGTTTACAAGAATTCTTTGAATTAATGATTTCAATCACTGTGTAGTACAAAGAAATAATCATTGGAACTAAAAAACCAAGATATTTAAATTGTGAATAAATAAACGCAGCCGTGAACGATCCAAAAATAAATGAAACGATCGTTGCTAATCGCAAAGTGTTCATTCGGTTATTTGTTTTTGATCGGATAGATTTAATCAGACCTAATCCTAAATCTGTTGTTGTTCCGGTTAAATGAGTTGTGCGTATCGAATAATTTGACGCCAGTGAAATTGCGCCGTTTTGTAAGCCGCTGGCGCAACACAAGCAGGCTAAAAGTAAAAAATCATTTTTTATTTCTGAAGGTTCTCCGAATGCGCCGAACCAACCCAGGCTGCCGCCAATGGTTACGAGCGCAATCAGTAACGTCGAAAGCCCCATCGTTAAAGCATAGTTCATTTTTTTTTCAGCAGACTGTGATCGCTCGTAAAGAAATCCAGAAATCATAACTCCTATGAGAAAAAACAAAGGTATGCTCAGTAAAGCCAATGCCTCTGTGGTCAGGTTTTTTTCAAATGAAATTCCGGCCATTGTTGCAAAGCCTGTGACGTGTGAAACAAATTGTCGACAGGCCAAGTAACCACCCGCATTGATATTACCGGCCATAAAACTTAATGTAAACCAATCGATATAGGTTTTGAATTGTACATTTTCATTGAGGCTGTGGCGAAACATCGGCTGGTAACTTATATTTTTAAATTATTTTTGTTTTGATTTTAATTCAGTTTTGCAGATTGCGACTTTTTCTTCGTATTCGTCTTGGCGTTTATTTAATAATTTTTTGTAACCGCGAAATCTGACAATGCGATCATTTAAAAATTCTTCTGATACTGCGACCAATTTATTTGATTCATCAAGTCCGATTTTAAATTCGTCTTCTTTATCAGAAACGCGATCCATAGGTTCGGTCCACATTAATTTTCCGTCACCACCATTTTTTGTGTCGGCCAATTCAGATTTGCAATTACGAAGGACGCCGTACAAACCCAGTGATCCGAATTTGCGATTGCCGTACACGCGATCTTCCAATTCATAAACTTCGTATTGTAATTTTCTAAGTTCTTCATTCATATCGACTTTTTTCTGTACGATCATGTTGCCATCTTTGATTCCTAAAGTGGTTTCAGAATTCATAGATTGTGCGTTGTCGACTTTTGTTTCTATTTTTTCGGCTTTGTTCGGATTTGACGAGCAGGCGAAAATTGAAAGAGTTGCTATGGTAACTAAAAAAATATTTTTCATGTGTGACTTCCTTTTGTGTAAAGAAAGTTTAGCGAAGTTTGAGTGTTTGTACAAACAGCGCGCGAGCTGGAGACCGGGGGTTTTATCCCCTTCCAGCGAAGGAAGTTTTGTAGGTGGGCTTTGGTTTCGCTCTGGTGTGATCACCACGATTGTGGTTGAGCAAAGGTTTGTCTTGCTATGATACAATAGCAAGCGGCTTGCCAAGTTTTTTATTCAATAATTTCAATAAGTTAATTGATCTGGAGCCAATTTGTAGGGGAGCACTTGTTAAATTCAAAAAAACGCTCTTAAAAAAGTGTCGCTTTGATACAACAGTCCAGCTTATACGTCTCATAATGAAGCCTTTTTGCAGCTCTGTGTAAACGAAGTTTTCAGCTGTTTGTGCTCAAATTTTATATATGACATTTGACTGTGGAATAGGCTTCGCAGTGTTACAGGTGGATGTTAAAAGTTTTTGGCTTCATTATTTTAATTGCAAGTACAAGCGCATTTTCACAGGAAAATTCGCGTGAGTGTATATTTTGTGGAATAAATCTGGGATCAAATAATTCAGAAAGAAAAATTACAGAATTATCTGTGGTTGGAAAACCAAAAACCGAAGGCTTAGCTTCAAATTATGAACCTGAAAATCTGTCAGATATTGATCCTGCGCTAATGACGCCAATTTATCGCGGCGATATTATTAAATCGGGTATCAATGAAAAATTACGAAGCGATGCTTATGTGTGGATTTCAAATTTACTGACGCGTGCGCATTCAGAAAAGATCGATTTATTTATTCACTCGGCATACAGGTCATACGAAATTCAATGCAAAGTTTTTGTATCGAAATTAAAAAAAGAAATATTAACTTCATCATTAGACACAAATAAAACTGAAGACGTACAAAGTGCAATTGTCAGCGTGAATACGCGTTCAGCGTTGCCAGGGCAGAGCGAACATCAACTGGGTACAGTCGTTGATTTGGTGACCGACATCCCCGAATACGTTGTGGCTGGAATCAAATATTCGGGTTATAATTTAGATTATGCTATGCAAAGTACTCCGGCATTTGAATGGCTTTCAAAAAATGCGCACGAATTTGGTTTTGCTTTAAGTTATCCGTATTCGACAGTTTCTGGTTACGACAAACCCCATCCTAAAACGGGCTATATTTACGAGCCTTGGCACTGGCGATTTATTGGTGTTCATCATGCGACTGAATTTAAAAAATGCGGGGCCATGGTGCTGCGTGAATATCTGCAGCAAATTGAAATCAATCCACAGTTTAAATGTGTACAGACAAAAGCAGCCGTTAGATTACGGTTTTAATTCGTCTAAAATTTTGACACTCAGGGACTGAACTCGTCGGTTTGGTATTCATGTCTTAAACTGAAACGTTCAGAATCAATATAGGCGCTTTAAGTTGGTCAAAAAGTTGAAATAGAATTGATTGTGAGAATAAATTTAAAATCATTTATCTTATTTATTTCAGTTTTAGGTTTCATAAGCCTGATGTCGTCGTGTCAGCCGAAGGCTGAATCTGATTGTGGATTCGTTCAAAACGTCTACGGGCAGAGAATTTCTTGGAAGCAGAAACTACCTGTAGCCGTTCAGATTTCATCAACAGTTCCCATTAAATTAAAATCAGCCATTTACCGCGCGGCTTTAACTTGGGAAAAAAAAATGGGTCAAAAAGCATTTGAGTTAACTGAGGAAAATTTACAGCAAAATACGGCACAATCTTCATTGCCAGGTCGAGACAAGAAAAATGGTATTTACTTTTTAAATAATTGGGAGTCAGATAAAAAGTCTGAACAAGGTCGCACATCAGTCTATTGGGCGGGTGATGAGATTCAAGAAGCTGATATCAGAATCAATGCGGCTGATTTTTCATATTATAATGAAAATCAACAGCAGCTAACAACGGCTGGAAATGCAACTGTTAAAAATTCTGCGGGTTACAGTTTTGAAGCTCTCGTGTTACACGAGATGGGTCACTTTTTGGGTTTAAAGCATCGTGAAGATGGCGGATCAGTGATGGCAACATATTTGGCTGCATTTTCAAACCGCACAGAGTTAGCGGGTGTTGATTCAGAGAATGTGCGTTGCGAATACAAATAAGCAGCATCGTAGGCTGATAAATATTTTTTTAAAAAAAGAAGGTTTTATGAAAAATGGAAATGAAAATATGAGTGAAAATCAACAAACTGCGAAAACAGAAACTCACGATGCTGATTTTCAACCTTCATTTCAAATGGCCATTTATAATGAAATGTCAGATTCAACATCGCAATCAGTCGATGTGATTCAAATGATTGAACAGCAATTTTCGGATTTAAATCGTATTGCTACGAAAAGAAATTTCTTGTTGAAAGAAATTTCGAATTACATGAAGTAAGCTTTAAAAAATTTAAGAACCTCTTTAAAACTTACGCTTCGCTATCTAATTTTTCGGCGCCTAATTTGGGAATAAAAAATCTGACATAATCACCATCACGTTCGCGTGTCATGCCATGAGCCTCGACGGGGCGATCGAATTTAAATTCTTCTCTGTAAGTTTGAAAATTATTTGTGCTGACTGTTTTTTTCTCGTCGGTCGCGGTGTCTTGAAATTTGCGTTTGCCAGAAATCACGGCCTTGTCATTTAAAATTGAAACATGCAGATCGTCTTTTTCTTTTTCAGGAGCGAAGGCTTTGATAAAGTAACCGTCATGCGCTTCATCGAATTGGCTGCCACGATCGAGAACTTTGTAAAATGAATCTGAATCAGAGGTCTGGGCTGATTTTAGACTTTTTTTTTCCGTTGAAGTGGCCAATCGGCCTTCGCGATTGTAGACAGAGGCTTGTGAAACACCGTTTCTGCGGTCTTCGGCTTTTTGTTCGGCTTCAAGTTTTTTTTCTTCAAGTTGTGCTTTGCGGTCTTCGATTTTAGCTTGGCGATCTTCGCCATCAGCAGATGACTGATCCATTTTAATGTGATTGATCGCATCGGCCGTTTCGTTGTCGATGTCTTTATTTTTTTCAGCGTAAAACTGTTTTAACTGTTTTGTTTCTTCGCGCTGTTGTTCGGCCAATTCTTTTTTGCGCGCGTTTTTATCTTGTTGAAGTTCGCGAATATAAGACCTGTCTGCATTTTTATTTGATATTGATTCTGCCATAAGAAAACTATAAACGAAATTTATAATTGTGTCTCAGGTTGAGACTGTAAAAGTAAAAAATTAGGACTTATTCTGGACGTTTTGCGAGTCTGCTTTGGGTGTCGCTGACGGAAGTCTGATTGGAGCTGCGCAAAGTGCTTTAAAATCGCGTGTGGCGCCCATGCAGCGCCATGTATCGACATAGCTGATCGTTTCATCCGTACCCAGTAAATAAATTGTTTTGTATTGGTTAGGGTCGAGTGTTGATTTTAAAGTTTTTACGACTTTGGTTTTTGAATTTTCAATTTTTAAAACGAAAACTCTGTATTCAGCGAAGCTATATTGCAGGTAAAAAAATGTCAGAAGAAAAACAAATCGCATAATTTATGTATCGGCTGATGTCGATCAAAGCTTTAGTGCATGCGGCAACGCGCCAATATTTAGTGTGTCAGTTTTTGTGATTGCTTCATGTTGTTTTCAATTATGTAAAAATAAGCACGAACGATGCAATGTTGACGGTCAGTGGAAAGGCTACGGATAAAGTCTTGTTTTTCAGATAAATTATGAAACTGTAACAAGGTCATCAGGTCATCTTGGATTTTTTTCAGATTATCGACTTCGAAAAAATCTTTCTCAGAGCTTTCATTTTTAAAAACTTCGACAATTAAATTATGATCAAACAATAAATGAATTCCGACTTCGGATTGATTCAAAATTGATTTCAAATTTTTAATTTGATTTTGATCTAAGAAAACTTCGACTTTCGACAACGTGCACCTCTGAATCCAGCGTAGAGCTTAATTCTGGGTTGTTTCAATAAAACTTTATTATGACCAAATCAGTCATAACTATTATAGTGTGTAATCATTGTTTATTCAGCTAGAATTTCAGCAATAGGAGATTCGCAGTGAGTAAAGTTGCCAGCAAATTGAACACAAAAATAAATTCAAAAACATCTCTGAAGAAAAATAAAAAAATTCAGATTAAAGTTAAATCTAAAATCAAAGAGAGAATTAAAACGGCCATAAAAACTAAAGCCAAAGTTCGAAAAAAAGCCGAAAATTTCAAAGACAAAAATTTAATTGTGATCGATGAAGCGCAGGGTTTGATTTTTGAAAATGAAAAAACGCTGTTTGGTTATTTTTCAAATCAAATTCAATATCTGGAATCAAAATATTTTAAAAATTTCAATTCTAAAATCGATTATTCAAACGCTGAACTGGAAGAACGTGAACATCATTTAGAATCAACGCTGGATGATCCGGATGAAATTTGGGTCGATACGGAAACTTTTCCGGATATGACTTTATATACATTGGTCAAAGACTTTGAAAAAGGTGATGACGTTTTCAGTTACGTAGCTTGTGTGTATTTAAATTCAGAAGAAAAATATCCGACATTTGTTTTTGTTCAATTCGCCACGCGTGATTCGGAATTATTAGAATCGTTTCGTGAAAAAGAAATTATTTATCACCGAAAATTAGAAGCGATTCAGTTTGCGGCGATTGACGGGGATTCATTGCTTGAAGGTGATTATTTAGCTATCGGGTTGTTAGAATCCATGATGAAAGTCAGATCGGACAAAGACATCGGCCCCGATGATTTTCAAAAATATTCAGAATTTCGAGATCAGGTTATTAATGAGCCCGATGAAATTTGGCGCAAGGTCGGAAGCGACGGTCAGGTTTTAGTGACATTTATTTCTGATGTTTCAGAGAATTCAATTTCAGATTTGCATTATGTGGTTGTGACCGAAGAAGACCAAAATACGCAAGTCCATTCGTTGTTATTTTCTTTTCCGACGATTGATGATGCGTTGTTAGATCGTTATCGTCAGGGTGAAAATTTAGAGGCCGAGGAAGTCTCGACCGAAAGTTCGCACTAAATTTTTTAATTGAGTGTGATTTAATTTATTCTATTTAATTTAGAAGCAAAAATTTTGAAAATAATTTGCATAATCAGTTTGTGACCAACCCGTTGTGGCGACCGATGCTAACGGGTGCATCGCAGTTAAAATTTGTGCGCGAGCTGTGCCATCCGAATTCAATGCATAATCTGTTGAGCGTTGTGCGAATTGCGGAATCAATGAATTTAATTGTGCAACGATTTGTCCGTTTGAATTGTAAATAACAGCTTTGATGACTTGGTAGGCGCCCGTTGGATCATTCAATTGAATATACAATCCGCGTGATGTGTTAATGTCTGAAACTGAAGTGATATTATTTATATTTGCTGTGGGTTGACCTGAGGCTAAATCGAAAAATTGTGCACCTAAGGCTGTTTCATCAAGGCTTGATTGAGTGCCAGAAACTTTCCATTTAAAAAAGCGAACGGTATTGCCAGAAGTGACTGCGGCTGCAGATAAAAAATTAAATTTAATTTTGATCCAGTTCATATCGACCTGGCCTGAACTGCTGACCACTGCATTTGTATTCATCGACATATCTGTGTTCAATGATTTTGTACAGCTGGCTAAAGGTTTTTGAGCATTCATTGTTTGTGAAGATGCTGTTTGTGTATTTTGATTCGTGTCAGCAGATTTTGAATTGCCACATGAAGTGAATGCGATCATTGCTGTTAATAAAATGAATGTTGTTATTTGCTTTGTCATGATATCCCCCGATATGTTTCAAAGTTTGTAATCTGTTATGAATAGTTAATGCACGGGGGATGCCAAGAGAAAATCGAACCTGCTGCAGTTCGTTGGTTCAAGTTGAGACTTCAGTCTGTGATTGGTGACAGGTGTAGAATAATTTTACAAGACGATTGTCTCGGAATGATATTTTTTTTAAGTTTTAAGCAGATAAACCGACAAGTTGTTTATGTTACAGCAGCGTGTATTACACATATTCATTACTATCTGTATTGTTTTTATTTCGGGCTGTAGCCCATTTGAAAACTCATCGTTGATCGAAAGCATCGGTCATCAAATTTCAGATATTTTTTCAACGAAAACCACTGTTGATATGAATTCGGGTGGTGGTCAGACATTAATTTCAGTGCCGACGGTGCCGGGGAATGCGCACGAAGTTTCAGTTTCAATCGGCAATGTGTATCAACAAAATACATACGCAACAGCGCAAGGCCATACGGTCGAAGTTATGATCAGTGGAACCAGGCAGTGATCGCAATTCGTAAAGCTAAATTTTTTTTTCTGCTTTTATTTTTATTTGCGGCAAATATTTTTGCTGCTCCGGGAACGTTAAACTTTCAGGCCCGAATTAAAACTTCAACGGGTGCAGCGCTTGAAGCCAGCAGTGTTGATTTTGTTTTTACTTACAGAAATTCAGCGAACACGTGTACTTTGTATCAGGAATCTTACACGGGTTATAATATGACAGGTTCAGGTGGACTGGTCAATTTTCAGTTCGGAGCAAGCTGGGCAAACCGAACGTACCCCGTGAACCCATCAACGACGGCATTGAAAGATATTTTCAGTAACGAAAATTTATCGTTAACATGTCTTGAGGGCGGAACAATTCCTGCGCCTTCTTCATCAGATATCAGATTGTTGTTTGTTCAATTTATGTATTCAGGCAGTGGAGGATGGAATGATCTGTCTGCGATTAAATTAAATTCAGTACCGTTTGCGATGTATGCAAATGAGGCCTCAAAAATTTCTGGTTTAACCAGTTCAGATTTGACATTAAAAGCAGACATTCCAAATTGTACGGCGCCGAATGTGCTGACAAAAATTTCAGGAGTCTGGAGTTGTGCTGCGGGTGGTGGAGCAATTACATCAACGGATGTGACGACGGCCTTGGGATTTTCTCCGCAAGCGTCCAGCGCAAGATTGACAGAGATTGCGGGATTGTCGCCGTTATTAAACCAAGTGATTAAATGGAATGGTACAAACTGGATTGCATCGAATGACAATACCGGAACTGTGACAGAGCTTGATCCGACAGTGGCAGGGTTTGCGAAAAATGCACCGTCATCAAATTTCATCACGACCGGAAATATTTTAGATTTATCAGACACAACAGTGGTTGCTGGATCAAATTTTACAAAATTTAATGTGGATGCAAAAGGTCGAATTTTAAGTGCCTCGAATTTTAATTCAGCAGATGTGACAAGTGCATTGGGATATTCACCATTATCAAGTAGTGGCACGATTGCCAATGCCACAAATGCTGTGAATGCGACGAATGCCGTAAATGCAACAACAACAAATCAAATTCGCGGAACCAACGTCAATATCACAGCACTTACAAATAATAATATTTTACAATTCAACGGGACGGATTTTGTAAACAGAAATATTCCGACGTGTTTAGCGACTGAGTATTTAACATTTAATGGGACAGCGTACAGTTGTGTGACTGACGTTGGAAGTGCGGGTGCAGTTGCAAGTTTAAATGTAACAGCTCCGGTTTTAAATACGGGTACCGGCCTAAATCCTGTGATTGCAATGAATCCTGCAACAACAAGTGTCAGTGGATATTTATCCTCATCAGATTTTACAATTTTTAATAATAAAATTTCTGCGACAAATCCGAACGTGATTGCAGCGATTGGCTATACTCCTCTGCAAAATTTTTCAACGATGACATCTGTTGATGTGACGACAAGCTTAGGTTATGTTCCGGCCAATGCAGCAACCGCTGTAACTAGCGTTGCAGGCCGAACAGGTGTTGTGACGTTATCATCAAGTGATATCACAGGTCTTGGCAATTCTGCAGGATTAAATGTTGGCACAGCAACCGGAACAGTAGCAGCTGGTGATGATGCAAGATTCACAGATCAACGAACACCGACAGATAATTCGGTGACATCTGCAAAAATTGTAGATGGTACAATTTTAAATGCAGATATTAATGCAGCCGCTGCGATTGATGCGACAAAAATTAATACAGGAGTCGTCAGTAATGCTGAATTTAATTTCTTAGACGGAGTGACTTCAAGTATTCAAACACAGTTAAATAACAAATTATCAAATTTTTCAACGATGACATCCGTTGATGTGACGACGGCGTTGGGTGGCGCTGCTGTTCCAGCGGCAGCAACAGCGGCCAGCACAAATGGAATTCGCGGAACAAATGTCAATATCACATCACTGACTGCAAATGATATTTTACAATACAATGGCACTGATTTTGTGAACAGAAATATTCCAACATGTGGAGCAAATCAGTATTTAACTTTTACTGGAACTGCGTATTCATGTGTGACCGACGTCGGTGCCAGCGGAACAGTTGGGTCAATAAATTCACTGACGGGCGCATTGAATATTGTGACTGGATCAAGTGGAAGTGATTTTAATATTAATTCGGCATCAACGACGGTGACGTTAAATATTCCGACGTCGTCTGGAAGTAACCGTGGATTGTTGTCATCATCAGATTTTACAACGTTTAATAATAAATTATCAAATTTTTCAACGATGACATCGACGGATGTGACAACAGCGGTTGGGCATGGATTTGGAACTGCATCGCTTTTAAATTCAAGTGATGTTGTTTTAATATCAAATATGCCAGCCAATTGCAGCGCTGGTCAGACATTGACATTTTCAAGTCCGACAGGGGCATGGGTTTGTTCAAGTATTGTTTTAGGAAGCAACACTGTGACAAGTGCAATGATCAGTTCAGTCGATTGGTCAAAAGTCGTAAATACGCCGACGACGGCTGCGGGTTACGGAATTGCAAAGTCAAATGTAACAACAGACGGATATTTATCATCAACAGATTTTACGACGTTTAATAATAAACAAAATGCTTTGGGATATACTCCGTTAAATCTTGCAAGTAATTTATCTGATTTAAATAATGCAGCAACAGCGCGAACAAATTTAGGATTGGGTACAGGAAATTCACCGACGTTTACGGCGATGACTTTGTCATCATTAGGTGCAGGAATTGTTCGATCAAGTGCAGGCGGAGTATTATCAAGTTCAGCATTAACATCAACAGATGTGACAAGTGCATTAGGGTTTACTCCTGCAAATTCATCAGGCGCCGTAGTTAGCGTTGCGGGCCGAACAGGTGTTGTGACGTTAACATCAAGTGATATTACAGGATTAGCATTTGGAACAACTGCAGGAACATATGCACAAGGTAATGATTCAAGAATTACAGGTGCATTGCAATCAGGTGCTGCTGCCAGCGGAGATTTAACTGGAACATATCCAAATCCAACACTAATGACAACAACAGTTGCAGCTGGAAGTTATGGATCAGCATCAAAAGTTGCAACATTCACAGTGGATACCAAAGGTCGTTTAACAGCAGCTGCCAGTGCAGATATTTCAATTGCACAATCACAAGTTACAAATTTAGTTTCAGATTTGTCGACAATGACGACAAATATTTCTGGTAAGCAAAATGCATTAGGTTATACGCCAATCAATAAGGCTGGCGATAATATGACGGGAACATTTGGATTGTTTCAAACATCCAGCGACCCAAGTACAGCCGGTTGGAATAATACACAAAAAGGTTTCACGTGGTTTAATACCACATCAAACTCGGTGAAATATTGGGATGGATCATCTGTGCAGGCCTTGGGTGTGTCGGGTGCAGGACTTACAAGTTTAGGCGGTCAAACTGGCAGTACGCAAACGTTTGCAAATGCAATTTCGGGAACGGCTCCTGCATTCTCAAGTGGTAGCAATATTCACACATTAAATATTCCTATGGCATCAACAGCGGCCGTAACAGCGGGATTAATTTCAAAAACAGATTACGATAATTTTAATTCAAAATTATCAAATTTTTCAACGATGACATCAACAGATGTCACAGCAGCTTTGACATACACGCCACTGAAGCCTGCAAATAATTTATCTGATGTTTCAAATGCAACAACAGCATTAAATAATTTATTACCAACACAAACAAGTAATGCCGGAAAAGTTTTACAAACAAATGGAACAAGCGCTTCGTGGGTGACGCCAACCGCAGGTACAGTAACGTCAGTCACAGCAACGGCTCCTGTGTCATCAACTGGTGGAACAACGCCAGTGATTTCAATGGCAAAATCAACAACAGCAATCGATGGTTATTTATCCTCAACAGATTTTACAACGTTTAATAATAAGCAAGCTGCTGGAAATTACATTACAGCATTAACCAGTGACGTAACACTATCAGGATTTTCTGCGGGAAGTGCAACGGCAACGATCGCAAACAGTGCAATTACATCTGCAAAAATTCTGGATGGAACAATTACATCAAGTGATATTTCAGCAGCAGCAATTACGTTTGATAAATTAAATCAATCCAGCGCAACAACAGGACAAGTTATTAAGTGGAGTGGTTCGGCATGGGTTGCAAGTGCTGACAGTACAAACGCAGGTGTGGTCACATCAATCGCAGCTGCGGCTACAGCAAACAACCCAATTGCAATTGCAGGAACAAGTGCTGTTCCTACGATTGATATTCCAAAGTCAACAGCCAGTGTAAATGGATATTTATCATCAACAGATTTTACGACGTTTAATACAAAACAAGCGGCACTTGGTTATACTCCGTTAAATCCTACAAATAATTTAAGTGATGTATCAAATGCAGCAACAGCAAGCACTAACTTAGGATTAGGCACTGGAAATTCACCAACATTTACAGGATTAACATTAAGCGGAATTACGGGTAATACTTTATTGCGTGCTAACGGTTCAGGTGTTCTTGCGAATGCAACGTCAGCCGATATCACAAGTTTGTTGGGTTTTACTCCAGCAGTCGGTACAAATTATGTGGCCAAAGCTGGCGACACGATGACGGGCGCGCTTGTAAACAACACCAATTCTGCAAGTACGGCTTTAGCCGTAACACAATCTGGGGCTGGTGCAGCTGCAACGTTAATGGGTGGAAAAGTAGGTATCGGAACAACAAGCCCAGAGACTTCATTGCAGGTTGAGACTAGTTCTGCTTCATCGGGCGTGCCAGGGACCAGCAGTGCCTCACTGTTATTGCGAAATACCAATGGAGAAGCTTTGCCCGGCAGAGCTTCAGAAATTATATTTGCCGGTTCAGCATCAAGTCCGGGTAATCGTTATGCTGCAATTACTGGATTAACAACTGTTTCAAATGCACCCGTAGGAAATGGTGGTGCATTATTGTTTTCGACGAAGCCTTCTGATACAGGTTCAGTTTCTGAGAGAATGCGTATTGACGGCAGCGGCAATGTTGGAATTGGTACAACATCACCGACCACAAAACTTGATGTATCTGGCGATGCGAGACTTGCAAATACAACTTTTTACGAAACTACGGTCAGTACTCCGACGGCAACTTATGTTTCTATTAATTTAAGTTCGTCAATTTCCTTACTTACCGCGGGATATGTTTACAGAGTTGTTCTTAATGTGCCTGGAACAGCAACGAGCACTGGAGCAGTGTATATCGTTTATCAAACTGGGGCGAGTACATGGGTAGCAACAATGGTCAGTGCGAACGGAAATATTAGTAATCATCCGTTGCTCAGAGTTAATATTGCAGGTACTGGTTTGGAAGTTTATCATAATCATGCAGCAACTTATTCAATACATGCTGCAGTTAATTCGTTTCTTACAAACAATGTTACTATAACAGCTCCTTCATTCTTTGGGTTAGAAGGAGCTATGACTAACTTCAATGGCAGCATTGGTATCGGAACATCTTCACCTGGTTACAAATTAGATGTTGTAGGTGATGTAAATATCACTGGAAATTTCCGTATGAACGGAACAATCATTGGTGGTGGTAGTGGAACAGTAACAAGTGTGAGCAGCGCAAACGCCGATATTGGTGTATCAATGGCATCGCCGACTCCGGTGCTGACCTTGAATAGCGGTACAGGTGCGAACCAAATTTTAAAATTAAATGCCACATCACAAATTCCAGCGGTGGATGGAAGTTTATTAACAACATTGAACGCCACTAATCTTGCAAGTGGCACATTACCAGCCGGCAGATTGCCAGCATTAACAGGTGATGTGACAACAACAGCAGGAACAGTTGCAACAACAATTGCAAACAACGCCGTAACCGCAGCAAAATTAGAATCTGCTGCGAACGGAGAATTATTTATCGGTAACGGAACGGGTTTTACGAAGGCAACATTAACGGGAACTTCGAATCAAGTGAATGTCACAAACGGATCTGGAACAATTACATTATCGACGCCACAAAATATTCATTCAGCGGCGACTCCGATATTTTCAGGGTTAACATTGAGTGGTTTATCAAATGGCTTTGTCAAATCGACATCTGGAGTTTTATCAACGACGGCATCGATTGATTTAACAACATCAGTGACGGGAGCATTGCCTGCAGCGAACGGTGGAACAGGTCAATCTGTTTATGTGATCGGTGATTTGCTTTATGCATCGACGACAACAGCACTTTCAAAATTAGCAGCATCAACATCAGGTTATGTTTTAACAAGTAACGGCGCTGGTACAGCACCCAGTTGGCAAGCGGCGAGTGGCGGAGTCGGTGGATCTGGTACAACAAATTATTTACCAAAATTTACAGCGGGTACGACGCTGGGTAATTCGTTGATTTATGATAATGGAACAAATGTCGGTATTGGAACGACAACTCCGGCTGCTAAACTCGACGTCACCAACTCAACTCCAAATACTTTTACGATTACGGGTAATACAACTGCGACATCAGGATCTAATTATGCCGGTACATTTAATGCGACGGGAAGCGGAGCGCTTCAGAACGTCGCTTTGACGGCAACAGCATCGGGTGCATCGGCAATGAATGTTGGATTATACCTAAATTCGATCACTGCAGCTTCGACGAATTATGCGATTTATTCATCTGCAACGGCTCAGAGTTATCTTGC
>CANBND010000015.1 GCA_947370945.1 Pseudobdellovibrionaceae bacterium
AAAAAAGCACTTCAAGATGCTCGCAAAAATAGAAACAAAGAACAATCTGAAGTGAATAGCGATAAAAAAGAATTGCGAAAAGATAGCAAAGTTCGTAATGAGGATCTTAAGGAATCAAAAAAAGATAAAAAGAAAAAAAAGTTCCAATCGAAGCATAAATAATTACTCTGGAATTAAATCGTAACTAGTCTGATCCGGTTGAATGATTTTTATTTGTGGATATATATTTGTGTTCATTTGTGCTGGGTTTGTAAATACAAGCAATGATCCAGAATGAAGCCCGCCTTCGGGTGGTAATCCATTATCAATTTTAATCATTCGACCGTTTGCCTTTGCAGCTGAACGGCCTTTGATTCCAAAGGCCCCAGGTTGATGACCAAACACAACGCCATAAATTCCAAGGCCATCAAGTCTATTTAGTACAGATTTTAAAATCGAAGAATTTTTTTCCCAGTCTTTGGCTTCAAGTATTGAGTTGTCACCAATTAAAAATGAACTGGCATAATTTTTTGATTGAATTGCTTGTTGGGCTGTTGCTGTAAAGTTATCCCAACTCATGTCAGGATAAAAACCAGAATGGCAAAAAAGCCAATGTCCAATTTTTGCAGCCACGGGTTCGTTATGCAAAAAGATACCTCGCGGGGAATTTGTTAATGTTAAATCAGTCACAGAAACATTTTGTGCAGCCAATTCATCCATCAGTTCTTTGGCTTTTTTATCCCCACTAGGATCAGCTAAAAACTCAGCTTCGTGATTACCTAAAACGTGAATTAAGTCTCCGCCAGATTGGCGCGCTTCGGATTGTAAGCGAATCCATAAATTAAGAACTTCTAAACTTTGTGGACCTTTATCAATTGAATCGCCATCAATAATAAGTAGGGAATTAGCAGCGCTCCATTTTTGGTTTTGATCGATGACTTTGCCAGCGGTTAAAATTGCAATAGCTCGTTGGTACATGCCATGAACATCACTAAGGGCATAAATATTTTTAAAAACAGAAGCATCATCAATGATTGAAACTCCAAGTTGATTAGAAACTGTTTGTGGTTTTCTTGAATTAAATGTGGAATTTAATTCATAACTTGAGCTATTAAGCGAAATGCAGCTCAATAAAAATAAAAATGGTGATAACTTAAAGAAAATATTTTTTTTCATAGATTTCTCAGGATTTAAATTGGTTTTTTAGTTCTTTTTATCTTTTGAAATAATCTTTAAATATTCAGCACACCAATCTTTTTTGATAATATCTTGAGCTTCTGCAATAGTTATTTCTCCGGCACATAATCTGTGGTGAAGATTTGTTTCGACAACGTCTTTTTGGCGAGCACCAGGTTTGGGCTCATATTTTTGTGGCCACAAATTTGTAATATCGTTTGTTCCACCAAGTTCTAAACTAATAAAGTGATCAACTTCGTAGTCACCGCGGTCAGGCGAATTAAATTCAGAATCAATATTATAATTTTTAAAAACCTGGTGTTCTTCGGCGTCTGTGACATTTCTGATTGTGCTGGTGTATCCGGGCGTGCAGAGGTCTTTGGCGTCAGCTGTTGTTGAAGCAGCGCCTGGCGTGAATTGTGGATCTGGATATTGCGCCGTTGAACAGTCTTCAGGTCCCGCGATTTGTGGATCATGAGGATGAACAATAGGCACTGCGGCTTGATCTGATTTTGGTTCTCGCGGTGTATTTTTATTTATATCACCAGAATCCAATAAAACTGTTTCGCAAGACATTAAAATTGAAAATGAACAGTAAACTAAAATTTTTGTATATGTTTTAAAGTTCATAGGATTACTTTATTTCACATGATAATTGAACTAAACGCGGATAGCTGTCTTCAAATGAAATCTTAAATTGGCCATTAAATTGTTTTGAATTTAAAGAGTTTATTTTTTGGGGTAAATACAAATCAAAACGATCATGATTATTTTGAACTGCATATAAAAGCAAATTTGCCAGCGGACCTGACTGCGCTCTTGTCATTTTGCCTCTAATTTTTTTCTCAGTCGCATTTAAAAATTCATTTTCACCATTTTTTTCAGTGAGTTGAACTTTTAAATTTGAAATTGTATTCTCATCTATAAAATCAAAATTAATTTTTAATTTTGATTCAAGATCTTTGTGGTCAGCAGTCTTAACTTCTAAACATTCAACACTTTGAGTTTGATAAGTGGACACAGTTTCTGTAAAACTTTGAACAAATTGCATCGACGCATTGCTGGATGCGGTTTTTTTTTGTTGGTTCAGTGAAGCAAACCATTCATGAATTTTTTGTAAAGCTTGATCTTGCGTCATCGTTCCAGCTTTCATGGCTGTACAGACTTGAACTTCGATCACATCTTTTTGTTTTGCTTCAGAAATTGGTTGCGGCCACAAATTGTGAATATCATTCGAACCGCCAGCGCAAAGTGGTAAGTAATGATCGAATTCATAATTGGCCCATTCAGACTGCGGAATATTTCCGTAGTTTTTTGCGACTTCAGATTTTTCAGCTTGGCCAATATTACGATTACATCGTGCTACTTTTACTGGGTAGTCAAATCCTCTGAAATTAGGATCGTTTTGGGTACATAAAACACCCATCGTGAACTGTGGATTCGGCACAGTCATAGAATATGCAGATTGGTTTAGGATGACAGCGACAAAAATCATTACAGTATTTTTTATTGATATCATAGATCTCCCTTGTGACATAAAGTACTCTGTATCAGTTACAATAGAAAATGATATCTATGTCATTTCTTTGGCAAATAGTGACACTGTAGTGTTGATAATTTACAAAAAATTCCAATTTAATTTGAACTTCGCAGGAATTGATTTTGTGAATGTGAATGGCGGCTATTACGAATTAACTGTGGTGATTAAAGACGATTCAGATCTTCAGAAAAATATAGGCCAATTTAGCTGCGCTATTCAAAAGAAATTCTTACTAGATAATTTAGTTTCAAATACAGTTGGTAAAGAATCTGAAAAAAACCAAGCTGAATTGTTTGAGCTTATGGATTCATGTGTTGATCAGCACATGAATCCAAGTCGTTTATATTTTTATTTTTGTCCGCAAACAATTCCATTAGCGATCAAAAATCCAGAGTCATGAGATTTTGGGTTTGGACTTTTGTGAATCCAATGAATAATTGCACCATCTGGCGATGCAGGATAGCCGCCAGATGGTGCATTCGCTGTGATATAGTCGCCGCAAGCTTCCATCTGAGCTCCGAGTGATACTTGTGGGACAAGGCCAAATTTTTCATTATAAATAAATTCAACAGTATCTTTAGCTGCTGATCCAATTTGTACTTCGTAGTGATGGTGACCTGTTTGGTCAGAAAATACTTTTGTTAAAATACCTTTTACATGTGCGCGGCTGCGAAATTGATTTTTTGAAGTGTTTTTCCAAACAAGAACTGTCTGATTATCAATAGGTAATATTTTGCCATGTGACAAGCAACTGGGTGCTGCGGTTTGCGAAAATGCTCCGAGAGAAAAAAGTGTGATCACTGTTGCTAATAAAGATCCATTTTTAATTTTCATAGACTCTCCTGTCATATGGGTTTTAGTTGTGTAACAACACTTCATTTTTAAAAAAAATTAACAAATGAAAAAAATGACATGGCTTTGGATGTCATTTTGCTAACTCAACTAGTAGAAAATCTAGATGACAAAACTGTCACTTTATTATGAATGTAAACAATGTACGTTGTTTACATTCATAAAATCAAATAAAGGAAAAAAATTGGATTCAATAGTTAAAAAAAACTTAAGTAAAGTTCCAGAGTTAAGTCTTATTTTTTGGATTTTTAAAATTGCTGCGACGACATTAGGTGAAACTGCCGGCGATGCAGTTTCGATGTCGATGAATTTGGGATATTTAATCGGAACACTCATTTTTGCGGTCGTATTTTTGGCAGCTGTCGTTGTGCAAATTAACGCGAAAAAATTTAGTCCATTAATTTACTGGACGACGATTGTCGCAACGACAACGGTTGGTACAACGTTAGCGGATTTTGCAACGCGCTCATTGGGTATCGGTTATGCGGGGGGATCAACGTTATTGTTTGGATTACTATTGGGTTCGTTATTTGTTTGGTACAAATCAATGGGGACAGTTTCTGTTGAATCAATTCGTACACCCAAGGCTGAAATGTTTTATTGGTTAACGATTATGTTTTCACAAACTTTAGGAACTGCGCTTGGTGATTGGACGGCTGATTCTGTGGCTATGGGTTATTTAGGTGCTGCAGTTTTATTCGGTGGATTATTATTGGCACTAATTGGTTTGTATTTAGGAACAAAAATTTCAAGAACATTTTTATTTTGGTCAGCATTTATTTTGACTCGCCCATTGGGGGCAGTTTTAGGTGATTTCATAGATAAACCGATTGAAGCTGGAGGCTTGGCCTTAAGCCGATACTCGGCATCGGCTGTGTTATTTGTTATTATGTTTGTGTGTATTTTGATTTTCAAACAGCGAGCAAACGCAAAAGCGCATTAAAAAATAAAACCTTTTTGACTGTATTTAAATTCAAACTGGAACACTGAATCTAAGGATAAATTTTTTTAATTAATTTGTATTAAGAGCTCAAAAGAATTTCGGAAATATTTAAATTCGATTGCGCATACACCGAATGAGCTCTGTGATGTCCACATTTTCGAAGTTGCTCGTAATTTTTAGGATATAAAATAATATCGTTCAATGCCAAAGCCAGCTGATTTACAGATTTGGCTTCGACAAGTACTCCTGCTTGGCCATAATTTAAAATTTCTATAGGACCGCCGGCCAGAGTTGAAACGCATAAGCAGCCTGTGGCCATGGCTTCTATCAAGACCATTCCAAAAGTTTCTTCGTGCGATGGCATTACAAAAACATCAAATTTTTTATAATATTCAGATATTGAATTTTGATGCTCAAAAAAAGAAACTTGTTTTGTCAGATCGTAATTTGCGACAAGGTTTTGACATTTTTGTTTTGTTCCAGTTTCGTTAACTGTGTCTTTTCCAATAAAAATCAATTCAAAATCAAGACCTTTGTTTTTTAACAAACGTGCAGCTTCAATCAATTCAATTTGCCCTTTTTTTAAATCAAAACGACCGATGCAGCCGATTGTCATTTTCTTTTTTGATACAAACGGCAGAACATTATTGTTTTTAATCAACTCCGATTTAAAAATTGTCGTATCAACGTAGTGTGGAATCAGCCTTAATTGCGATGTATTTATTGGCAAATATTGCAATGCGTTTTGTTTTTGAATTTCGGTAAATACAACCAATTCGTTTATATGTTGATGAAAAAAACGATGAATTAAATCTTTTTTATGATGTTTGATCAGCGTATGTAAAAAATGAATTAATTTAATTTGTGGGTATAAAAAATTTTGTAAAACAAATAATTTCATTTCAAACGAACGATGGCTTATCAGGGCATCTGGTTGATGTTCTCGGATCCATTTTTTAAGTTTAAAAAAGTTGATAAAAATATTTTTTGATCTTAATAAAACAACTGGTAATTGTAAATTTACAGCTTGTTGATGTATGATTGACTTTTCAAGACACATAACAATCGAATCGTGACCTTCTTGTTCAAATTTTTTTGCAAATTTTGAAACACAAAATTCAAGTCCACCTTCGGATTGACTTAAACAGACGTTTAATATTTTCATATCATTGCACCACACCTGTATAAATCGGAGTTGTCGGTGCCGATGGTGTGCCAATCGCAGGTGTAGATGGTGAAGTCGTATTCGTTGTCGGAGTTAATAATCCTGCAGAAGCGGCCGCATTTTGGGCAGCATTTTTGCGATTGGCTGTAATTTGTCCGGCGCGATACCCAATAAATCCCGCCAAAGTTGAGGCTGTGATAATGCCTAATGGTGTCGATATCCATTTTGACATCGAACAAAGAATTCCACATGCTGTATCAGATGTTGCCGGAGTTGATTTTGAATCTTCGCGAGCTACATTTTTTGTTGATTTTGTAAACGTTGAAATTTCATTATTCCGTTCTGATATCTTCGGTTTGTCAGACTTTTCTGAATTGTCGACTAGCATCGAATTAAATTTAATTTGTCGCTGTTTAAGTTCGGCACATTGATCTGTATCTGATCCCGTATTTGATTCGCAAAGTTGTAAAGCTTTTTTGATGAGTGCATTTTGATTTTTTAGTATTTGTGTAATTGCATTTGGATCTATCGAAGACGTGCTGCTAAATACATTTGAATTTTCTAATGATTTTTTAAATGCTAAAATATCACTGTCAGACTGTATCGGCGATAAACTTGAACAACTTGTGCCAATAATTTGTGTGTTGCTGACGCATAAACCTTGGCCAGTGTTGTTGCGATCCAGACCGTAAATCATAGGATTACATAACGTCATGCCATCGGCACATTTTATATTTTTAAAAATATTTTTAGTTTTAGATGAATCGGTTTGTGAACTTTCAACAGCAGAACAGGTATTGTTTTTTTGCTGCCCGATAAATCCAGTATTGAGTAAGCAATTTTGTGGTTCGATTGCTAAACTTTCATATTCAATTATATGAAGTAATGCGTTCAATAAATTCATTGATCTGATTTTATTTTGACTTGTTGAATTATTTTTAAGAATAACATTTTGTGCGCTTTCTAAAACTAGACGTTTATTTAAAAAGTACTCTATTTTTTCATCTTTTGTCATATTTGAATAAATGCGGGTATCCATTTGATTTATCGAAGTACTTATTTTAAAGGGCTCTACGTTTTTACTTTCTGAAATTTGATTAGAAATGTTTTTAAGGTCCTTGAAGTCGCTATCTGAATATTGAAATTTATTCAGTTGATAAATTTCTTGCAGATCTCCTTTGATTTCCACTGAGCCCAGCGTTTCATTTTGACTCAGTAAAAGTCTGAATCCATCCAGCCCACTTCCTTGTCTGACTTTTTTAATTTGAATTTTTGGAGTCGGGTCGTCAGCGTGAGCTAAAAACCAAGTATCTAAAAAATATTTATCATGCAAAGTATAATTTGATCGAATTTTGCTCCAAAGTTGATATGCGTTTTCGATCTGATTCATTGAATTTGCAGCTTTTTCAATTTCAATTTGCGTCGTTGTTTTATTGTCTGTCTTTGCAAAAGAAGACTGTATAAAAATAAAATTTAAAATAGATATTAAACTTGCAAATATTTTTATTTTTTTCATCAGGTATCCTTTTTGTTAAAATAAAACTTGGGTGGGTATGTTAGAAGTATTGTTTGTATTATTGCCAAGTTGCCCATAATAATTATATCCCCAACAAAAAATATTAGTATTTTGTATGCCGCACATATGATAACCAAGACTATTTCCAATATTTGTAAATCCAGAATTTGAAACTAATTTTGGTGTTAGGGTATATCCATAGGTTCCGCCGACACCTAATTCTCCGTAACCATTGTATCCCCAGCAATTTAAAACTCCACTGATTGAAAGCGAACAGGTTGAATAAATGCTCGTATAAACATTTTGCGCATCGTTGATTGATATAGCGACCGGAGTTATGTGATTTGTTGTCGTTCCATCACCAAGTTCACCGTAAGAGTTGCCACCCCAACATTTCACCGTTGAGTTTTGTACGGCGCAGGTATGTTCCATACCGACAGCAACTGAAGTGACGCCTGATTCCATTCCCGAAATTAATTGAGGAACGCTTTGATTTAAAGTATTTCCAATACCGAGTTGACCACTGTTGTTGTATCCCCAGCAATAAAGCGCTCCATTTTGAATCGCGCAGACATGAGAATTTCCAGCAACGATTTGTGTAACGCCAGAGTTCAAATTTGTAACGGCGACGGGAGCTGCTGAGTCTGTCGCCGTTGCGTTTCCAAGTTGTCCGTAACCATTGTAACCCCAACAATAAACAGCACCATTTTGAATTGCACATGTAAACTCTGCTCCTGCAGAAATTGATGTGACTGACGATGATAAATTAAAAACAGCAGTGATCACAGATTTTGAAATTGTCGTCGAATCGCCTAATTGCCCATAGGCATTGTGTCCCCAACATTTGACAGCGCCATTTTGAACTGCGCAAGTATGATTGCCACCAGCTGCGATTGATGTGACTCCGTTTTCAAGCCCAGAAACTAAATAAGGCGTGCTGCGATCTGTGGTTGTGTTATCGCCCAATTGGCCTTGTCCATTATAACCCCAACAATACGCTGTTGAATTTTTTTGTAGGCACGAATGAAAAAAACCAGTGGAGCTCACTGAGCTTAGCGAGCTGATTGGTGTTGTGACTCCAGGATCTGTTAATGTCATAGTCACAGAACGTAAATTTAATCCCGTGTCAAATTGGCCGAATTGAATTTGAAACTGAATTGCTCCGGTCAGATTTGTATTCATCGTATTTACAGAAATTATTTTTTGAAATTCGCCGGGTAAAAAAGTGAGCGTGCCAGTTGTTGAAATATAATCGTTTCCAGCCAAGGCTGTGCCGTTGATAGTTTGAAATTGAAAATTTTGAGTGACGGTGCTGACTTGATTCAGCGTCACATTTAAAGTCAGTAAGTTTCCTTTTGTCACGGTTAGGTCATCAACAGATAATAAGTTTGGATCATTATATGTTGAAACACCTGACGCCGATATATTTTGAGAACCGCCTAATTGTGAGCCTACTTTCGAACAATTTTGAAAAACCACAACGATGTAAATTGTGATCAGTAGAATAAAAGCTAACGTTGTTTTTCTTTTCAAAATTTCTCCTGTTCGAGATTAACTAATTTTTTATAAATTAATTATCGGAACTCAGCTGGAGATATAAGTGAATTCAATATGGATTTTATTCCATATTGAAAATGAATTTGAAAAAGCTAGAGCATTGGACTTAGGTCTGAGTTATTTAAGAATTGAGACGCGGACTTCGGCAAAAAAATTATTACGCAATTACAGAATTATTTATGGATATTGAGCAAGTTTGATAATATTGATCGAGTACTCTATTTTTTTCAAAGCTCTATGTATATATTATATAGCTGAATTTAATATTAGCGTTGTAAGCAGTCACATTCGATCTCACAAAATAATTCCGACTATTTTCTGGGCACAGTTGTTGATAAACAACACGCTGGGGGCCGCAGATGAAGCACACCATTTTATTAATTGATGACGATAAGTCATTCAGAGATTCAATGTCTTTGTTTTTGAAATCCGAGGGTTTTAATGTTCGAGCGTTATCAAGTGGTGATGAGGCAATCGCTTTAGTGCGTCAGCAGATCATTTTATTCTCAGTAGTCTTGGTCGATTACCATATGCCAGAAACTAGCGGTCTTGAAACGATTAGAGGACTTAAAGACGCTGATTCGAAATTACAAATTTTTGCCTTTTCCGGTGATGATTCAGTCATTGCACATAATAAATCACTTGAGTCAGGCGCTGCATTTTTTATCGATAAAACAATCAGTGATGCAAAGCTTTTGGGGTTACTGCATAGAGCCTGTAAAGAAGTTGAATTAAAAATAAAACCAATCAAAATTTTATCACGCTGTGAAAATCAAAAACTGATTGAAACGATTGGCATGGTCGGTGTGTCAGAATCAATGGCTGGCATTGCAAAAATAATTCATAAAATTGCACCTACTGATGAAACTGTCTTAATTCGTGGAGAGCACGGAACTGGTAAAGAAAAAATCGCAAAAGCAATTCACAATTTATCGAATCGCAAAAATCAACCGTTTATTGCAGTTAACTGTGCAGCGATCGCACCAAATTTAATTGAAAGCGAACTATTCGGTCACGAAAAAGGTTCCTACACGGGAGCCATCAAAGATCGCAAAGGATATTTTGAGGCTGCCAACGGTGGTACAATTTTCTTAGATGAAATCGGCGAATTGCCAAAACATTTGCAAGCAACGCTTTTAAGAGTTCTGCAAGAAAAAGCTGTGACACCTGTTGGTTCAAATGAATCTAAAAAAATTGATTTCAGGCTTGTTGCAGCAACTAATGCGCCACTTGAGCAATTAATGAATGAGAAATTATTCAGAGAAGATTTATTTTTTAGACTAAATGTATTTGCAATTAATATTAAACCACTTCGTGATCGTATCGAAGATATTCCAATCTTGGCTCAATTTTTCGTCGATTTATTAAATAAAAATAAAACCGAAAAGAAAATATTACTTGAAAGTACAAGTGAAAAACTCAAAAAATTATCTTGGACAGGAAATGTCAGGGAATTAGAAAGTTTTATTCATGTTTTATATCAATTATCTGAAGATCAAATCATTGATGATAGTCCTATTGATAAAAAACAAAAAAATTGTACAAAACCAAACACAAATAGCCTTGAAACCGTTGAAAGTGCAAAAATGATCGATGAGAAAAGTCTTATTCTAAAGTCTTTAAGCGAAAGTGGTTCTATTTCTGGAGTGTCACGGATATTAAACATAAGCAGAAGTACAGTTCGCGATAAAATGAAAAAATATGGAATTGAATTTAATCAAAACGATTTAGAAGGAGTTATCATATGAAAAAACGAATTATTTTATTATTGGCAGGGCTTGTCGGTATTCAGACAGAGGCGTTGGCAGACAAAAAGACCGTGCAGAAATTAACGCCGCTTCAAATGGTTCAAGTTCAGCGCGCCATTGGTATTTTGGTGTCAACGAAGACAATCGAAAATCCATATGACCAATGTGTTCAGTTTGACCAAGACATATTATCAATCTTAGAATCAGAATCATTGATTGAAAGCGGAACTGTGCAGCCAATGGTTATTTGCGTAGATCCTAAGTAGTACGCGATATGAATAGAAAACAAATAACGATTGTGTTGTTTGCTTGTGTCTCAGTTTTTTTATTAGCTGTTATTGGGAGATATTTTTTAATGAACACTGAAAATATAAATCAAAAATTAAGGGTAGCCTTTCCAGTCACAAAAAAATCGGCTGATTACGAGCCGACAAATATTAGTTTAGGCTATGAATATATTTTTTTAGAAAATGTATTCTCACCACTTGTTGAAGTGAGCAAAGACGGTCAAATTGAAGCGGGCGTTGCCGAGAAAATCGAATGGGTCGTTGATGATTTAAAATTAACAATCCGTGATAATTTAAAAACCAGAGCTGGAATCCCAATCACAGCAAGTGATGTGGTGTTTTCTTTAAAACGGTTATTGGTATTATCAGGTAATACGCACGGAAATTTTAAAGACATCGTTTGTCCTGATATTGAAATCAAATCGGTTGAAGATCATTGTCAGGGAATAAGACAAGATGGCAATTCCGTTTATTTAAATGCAAAAGGACGTAAATCATTTTTACTTCCGATGCTTGCTGCAATTGATTTTGCAATTATTCCGAAATCAAGTGTAGATCCCAAAACTTTAAAAATCATAAATTATGCTGAAACCAGTGGTGTGTATTCGGTGGTCAGTGACGATGGTCACGGTCATATCGAGCTTGAAATAAATCCATATCATTATTTTGCATCAAAAGACATAGCACAAAAAATTACAATAGTCCCGATTGATTCATCAAAGCCAGAAAACAGCCTTAATGCACTGTTAAATAATCAAGTCGATCATTTAACAACGATTGATGCGGCAAAGGCTGAAAAAATTATTGAATTTGCAAAAGCACAATCTGATTTTAATGCTCATGTGACCATGAAGATCCGAAATAGGGTTTTAGTTTTTACAGAACGCGGATATAAGAAACTAAGCCTTGGCGAGCGCAGGTATATCGGCGAAAAAATAAAACAAATATTTGTAAATACAATTGATACAGGAATTGGATTTGAGCAGAGATCTGAATTTTTCCCGCATTTAAGCGACGGCGGGTTAACTGAAGATCAATTAAAACAATTTAATGAAATTAAAAATCAAAATTTAACTGAACCCAAAATCGAATTTAAACTTGGTCTAATTAAAAGGGGAACTATCGAAGAATGGGCAACGCCTATAAACAAAGTTTTACCAACGGCTAGTTGCTACATCGAAACCATACCGCCAGACTTCAAGAAAGATTTAAAGTTCGATGAAATGCCACACGCGTTTATTGCCTCAACCGATACTGGTTTTATGGAAGACATCAGCCTGATATCGTATTCATTGAATGCTGGGCTACTTGGGCAATCAAAAACTGATCGAACACAGTGGATGGCTGATTACATGGGGACAGATGATAAGGCCGAAAGAATTAGAAAACTTAAAGTTTTACATTTTAAGGCGCTGAGTGAAGCGTGGGTGGTTCCGTTAGTGGCGTCATCCTATGCGGCAGTTGTCAGAAAACCTTGGAAATTAGAATTATCAGATCTTTATGCAAATAATCAATTATGGCGCATAAAACACCATTAGCCCATTGGCTTTATATTAACCGCGAAAAGTTTTGTGCTCAGTTTAAAGAACTGAACTGGCCCAAATCTTATGGCGTAGACGTTTTTGATTTTGTGACAACAATAAAAATCAAAGATCAAATTTTTGAAGGTCGAGGAGTTGATATTTACAGAGAAATCGCATTAGAAAAATCAGTATCGGAAGTTATTGAAAGATACATTTGCATCAGCTTAGGTTTTGATTCGGTCGGTTTCACTGTATCAGCAGTTATTGATACAAAAGTTCATGCTAAAAACGAGTTGTTAGAGAGATATTATTTAGATCAGCACTTAAAAATCAAGACTCCGCTATTTAATTTAGAAAATAAATTTTTAAAAGACGAATCAATTAAAAATTTCGAAAAAAATAATAACTTGGCAGTTGAGCATTATGTAATGAATACGCCCAATAATATGTTTGGATTGGTTTGTCGGATTAGGTCTGTTGATTTTGATAAAATTGCGTTTGGATTCTCGATGAATCAAAAGATGGAGTCTGCTATAAATAAATCGTTTTTAGAGGCTCTGCCAAATTATGCATGGCTTGATCAAAAAACAAATGACAGTCATCAAAATATTCCTTGGCATATCAGCGCAGAATTCACCGATGATTTGAATTCATTATTGTTTGATAAAGCACATACTTTTGAATTTAATTTTCCTGAGCCAAAAATAAAAAACATTGACGTTGATTGGAAGTCTTTATCTTTATTATCAGGTCTACAGATTCAAGCCACGCGATTTGTAATAGACGAAGATGGCTTATTATGAGCCAAATATCGCCAGACTATAAAATTAGAAATTTTGAACAAAAACAAAAAATTCTTTCAATTTTGGCGTTGATTATTTTTTGCGGATTATCGGTTATTATTAACAATGTTCATTTAAGTCAGGTTGCAGACGATAATACAAAATTATTATCAAGACTTTTTACAATAGGTGATCAGCGAGAAATCGTTCACATTTTACAACAAGCTCATTTGTCAAATTTTGATGTCATTCGTTACAAATCATCAAATAGTGAAAAATCATTTGTTATTCCTGCAAATACAGAAATATTTGAAAATAAAAATCCATTTCGAAGTTTGATTACCGATAGGGTGACGATTCCGGTTTCAATGGGTATGGATCATTCTTCGGTTGATTTGATTACGTTTGAGTTTAATCGGTTTAAATTAGTGCCCTATGCAGTAGCTTTGTGGTTATTGTTAGTTTTAGTATCTGTGCCGCAGTTGTCATTTATGAAAAAAAGATTAAAAGAAAAATATTTACAAGAGGTCGAGCTTGAGCGAAAAGCTGTCAAATCAGAACTTGCTCATGAAGTGCGACATAATTTGCGAACGCCGTTAGCTGCGTTGATGCGTATTCCAAGTAGATTACCATTTGCTGTAAACGAAGAAAAAGTTCTGTTACAGAATACAATTGATCAGATACAGGATTTAATTTCTAAATTAGATGACAAAACGAATACGCAGATAACCAATACTAAAATTTCGATTTATGAAACCTTATCGCTAAGCAGAAATGAAATAAGTCTAACTTTGCCACAAAATATAAAATTAAATTTTAAAATGGATGATTCACTGGCATCTGCTTATGCGAATCATATTCCTTTTGAGCTAAGATCAATTATTTCAAATTTAGTAAATAATGCTGTTGAGGCGACTTCAGATTCCGGAAAAATAATTATTAATATCACAGATAAAATTGATTCCGTTGAAATTACGGTTTCTGACGACGGTGCTGGAATACCGACTAAAATATTGCCACAGATTTTTGAAAAGAATTTTTCACATAACAAGGTAAATGGATCAGGTATAGGATTAACTCATGCGAAAGAATTTATTGAAAACTGGATTGGGTCGATTAACGTAACATCATCACTGGGGTTCGGTACATCTGTACAAATCAATTTACCAATTCAAAGCCGAAAACCGTGGTATCTGCCAAGATTAAAAATTCACAACGACAGTGATATTTTTGTCTTAGACGATCAGCAGTTAAATTTGGATCTTTGGAAATTCAGATTTAATGATGCTGAAATTAAAAATAATATTTATTATTTTAAGAATAAAGATGAATTATATAATAAAACGACTAGCCATGATTTTAATTTAAAAAATTCGATATTTTTATTTGATTATGATCTTGGTGATACGAAGACAGGTCTTGATTTATTAAATGAGATCCCGAACGAGGCGATAAAATGTCTTGTGACAGGTCACTTTGATGATATTGAGGTTCAGTCTAAATGTGCTGAATCGGGTGTTTATTTGTTGTCGAAGGGGCAGATTGCTGAAATTGTATTGTGTCTAGTTGACAAAAATTATAAAGATGATGCTGCGGCATCGTCTTTATTGTTGAAGGGAATTTGAGAATTTTTCTGGTCAAAATTATTTGAATTATGGATCGAGGCAGTTGTTTCGTAAACATAAACTTCAAGATCTGATACTGAAGCAAAATATTTTTCAATCAGAGGTTTTACTTCGTTCCAGTTTAAGCCGCCAAGACCACACCCCAGTGGCGGAATGGCAAGGCTTTGAATCCCCATAGTTTGGTAATTGTTGGCGAGATATTTTAAACCAGCGTCAATGTCAGTTAGTAATGAATCATCTTTCCAATGACGTTTTGTTGGAAAATTTAAAATCTGAGTTTGATCATCTTCCCAAAGATACGGAATGCCAGCGATGACTGTGTTTTTATCACAGCGAGATTTATAATCCGAGTACATTGATGGAAATTTATTTTTAAATTGTAAAGCTAAACCTGCACCCATTACACCAGCACAGTTAACTGTGTTTGTAATGACCTGAGCAGAGCTTTCAAAAATATTTCCCTGAACAAATGTAATCAATTAAAACCTCTTTTAGGGTACGAAATACCAGCCGGTGTTCACTGTAACGTGTTTAGTTATAGCGTATTTATTTAAAATGTCCATAACAAGTTTTTTGGTCTTTTCTGAATAACAAATGATTCCAGATACTTGAGAGAATAAAATTTTTTCGACTATAAGAATTTCAGCTTGTTTTTGACGTTTTTTCTCGTCATCGCGACCCCATCTTACTGCATTTATGGCAAGCGGGTTTAAATTTGATAGGTCATCTATATCTTCAAATAAATAGAATTTGGTCACATTTGATCGCGCATTGCCGTCACTTATAACTGTCCCTGGAGTATTTAAAATATCTAACAAAAATCGGAGATAAATAATATCTTCATTTTTATCTTGCAAGCCCATAAGCATTGGTGATTTCCAGCCAAAAAATAATGGCACATAATCATGTAAATTTTTGCCAGTTTCTGGAATTATTTTTTGTGATCTTCCATGCTGAACACTTGAATTTGATAGGTCGTTGTACTTCAACTTTTCAGTTTTCATTTCTGAGTGCGATTTGATGCCAAACTTGACAATACTTTCTAAGTTTTCAATATGTGTAATGTGTGAGGCTGGGCCTAATTGATATTTATCTTTAATTTGTTGGCTGAGAGATTTTAACATCGGAAGTAAATATAACATTTGTTTTGATAAGCCCCAAGTATATTCGATCTCAAATCAAAATCGCCATGGCGGAAGTCCGCCACCCCCAATTGACCTTGTACTATGCGTAAAATCGAACTGGTCAATTTACACTGGCGGAAACCCGCCAGTGTAAATTCCTACGTCAAAAATCCATATTTTTAAAATTCTTTTTCAGATCAAACACTTAACCCTATTTTTGGCTGTGCCAACACTGTCGAGCACTTCTTTGCAATTTAAGACAGACGAGAGCGATGAACGCTTTCAACTAACAAAGGAGGCAGTGATGAAGCAGCAACAACCAAAACCAAAAGAAAGATTTTTTGAGGCGCTAACAAAAGCATTTCAGATTCTTTCAAAACCAAAATCTGATCTGGATTTTAATCGGTGGCTTTACATTGAATCCAGACAAATCAGAAATCTAGAGCGCCGAAGGCAGATGCGTGATTGGCGCGAGATGGAAAAATAAATAATTAAATTTACGGAAGGAATAAAAAAATGCGTGGTTACGGAAAATGTCCAAGATGTGGTTGTTTGTCATTAGAACATTTAAGAACTCATTCGTATTGCTGGGAATGTAATTTCTCACCGGATACGAATCGAATGAAACATTTAAATATGATTGATGATGACGATGATGAATCAAAACTGAAATCAAAAAAATATTCAAGACTCGATGACGATGAAATCGACGAAGTTCAAGACGATGATTTAGAAAACGAGGATGCAGTATGATTTTAGATTGTTATGAATATTACGAGTGGTCAGTGGGCGATATCGAAGTCAGTGAAACAATATGTGATGAACTTTTAACAATATTAATGGGGGTTGATGATGAGTGCTAAATTTTTTGATGTGATCGTGGCTAAAGAGTACGTGGTTAAAAACAACGGACGTGATGAAAAGAAAACGGCTTGGAATAAAGTGGGACGAGCGTGGTTGTCACAATCTGGTGAGAGTTTGAGTTTTGAAATGTTCATGCTCCCAAATCAAAGATACGTGATTCAAATGAAAGACAAGGAATCTGAACCACGTTCAGAGCCACAAAATAAAAACACTGAGGCAGCGCCGTTTTAAAACGGCGATTTCTGCAATATATGAAAAAAACAAAAAAAGAAACGGAGTTGATTTATGAGATTTAAAAAAATTGGTACTTTGCTGTCGGTATTGTTACTTCATTCAATGGCCTTTGCATCGGTCGAATCCTCCTTGATGGGATTAAAGACTGTGCTGATTGGTTCTATACTACCAACATTTGCTGTGATGGGTTTAGGGTTTGCAGCGTTCAGTTTTTTTACTGGGAATCCAAACAGTAAACAGCATTTGCAATACGCAGTTATTGGTTCAGTTATTTTGTTCGGAGCACAAAGTATCGTAGATCTGATTTCAAGGGTTGTGCGCTAATGAAAAACTGTCCAACCAGCAACATGATGAGGTCAAAGTTTTGGGGATTTGAAGTCAGTCATATCGTGGGCTCATTTTCGATATTGGCCGGATCAAATGTTTTACTGAACATTATGAACCTGCCTTTGATTTTTTCATGGGCTTTTGGGATTACGACTTTATTGATCCTGAGATTTATATCACACGGGCAAAAAGACGGACATCTTGAGCTTTTGGCAAAATTTATCACAGAGCCACATGTTTACTTAGGGCATAAACGGAGGAAAAAATTATGAAAATGTCATTAACTAAAAGACTGATCAGTTCAGAACTTATACAAAACGGCGTTATGTCACACACTGACGGCAGTCTGTTTAAGTGTTTTTCAGCGCAGCCGTTATCAAGTGGTGTGCTTGAAGAAAATTTTTGCGGAAGTGCGTCTGATAACTTTTTTGCAAAGCTTTCGGAACTTCTGGGCAGGCTTCCAAATTTCTTTGACGGACAGATTATTTTTGTTCGTCAAAAAATAAATAATTTGGATGTGGCTTTGGGGTTTGAGACAAAAATCTATTTTTTTGAAAAAGTTCAAAAAAATGAAAGCTATTCGCATTTAAAGGCACTACTTGAAGAACTTAAATTTAAGCCGCAAGAATTAACTGAAAATGAATGGCAAAATTTGTTGTCAGCCTATTTAGGTGAAGCCATAACAAAAAACACTTTGCCTGATATTGTTTGGGAAAAAGATTATTTAAAAATAAATAATCAAGCGATCCGAACACTGTCTTTGACAGAGCTTCCGCAATTAACATGGAAAGGATGTTTTCAGGATTTATTTGAATACGCGGAAGAATTTGTTTTATCAGTTAAACTAAATATTCCAGATCGAATTAAAATCAAAAAACAACTTGAAACCAAACGCCGAGTCAGTCACGCACTTTCGATTTCATCATCACTGGAAGTTAAAAATATTGAAAGTAACAGTGTACTTCATTCCAGTGAAGAAACACTTGAACGAATCTTGGTCGGTAAAGAAACACTTTTTGAAATCTCGGTGGCTGTAATTTTACTAGGAGAGATAAATTCTACAGCTGCAACTGCGTATGATTTTGAACGTGTGACGTCTGGAATTGGAAATGCTGGGTTATTTCGTGAGGGTGTGGGGACGATGCCAGTTTTTCAAAGTCATTTCCCGTGTAACAAAATGCTAGGAATTAGAAAGCTTCCGATCTTGTCAGGGAACTTGTCTGAAATTTTGCCGCTTTTGATTGATTACTCAAGATTAAATGATGTTTCAAATTTGGAACTGAGATCTAGGTGTTTAGAAAAATCACACTTAAATCTTTTCTCAGCTGAAAACATTAATTTTAATTCGTTTATTTGTGGAGCCAGCGGCAGCGGTAAAAGTTTTTTGATGAACGCGATTTTATCAAGCCAAATGAAAGACGAACCAAATAGTCGTCTTTGTATTTTTGATGTCGGTGGATCATATCGAAAAATTGTAAAAAATCACGGCGGTCAAAGTATGGTGCTAACGAAAGACGAAGCATTGTCACTGTTGGCCAGTTTTATAAAAATTCATCCAGTTTATACGGGCGGGTTTTACAGGGTATTTATTGAAACACTGTGCGGTAGCGGAAGCCATATTACACATTCTCATAGTGTTGCGATTGATGATTTGCTCAGGGATTTTGAAGGACAGACGTTAAGTATCTGTCATTTGGTTCAAAATGCACAAGCACGGACAGAAAGATTTTATCATGACATTGCTCACTGGTTAAAACCGCATCTTGATATTGATAAGGTAGAGGCGCGGCCTGACCTTGTTGATTTAATCAAAGCGCAAGTGTCAGCCTTTGATTTTAAAGAACTTGAATCAAATCCTGTTTTACAGCGAACAACTATTTTATTACTCAGTGAATTACTGTGGCGTGATCTTGTGAACGGCAAATATCCAAAAACTTTGATCGTGTTTGACGAGGTATGGCGATTCTTTGCCCAGAGCAGATCATTTTTAGAAGAAATGTATCGAACACTCAGAAAATACCGCGCAGGGATTGTGTCGATCACGCAGAACTTGGCCGATTATGGTGACGATGCGTTTGCGAAAATGATTTTCTCGACAAGTTTTACAAAAATATTTTTGCAAAGCGGGGCATCGGCTGATTATTTAAAAAATACGTTCGACTTACCAGAAACGGATATTATTCGTGCGCTTTCGGTGACGTCTAAAAAAACAGTGTATTCAGAATTTTTTGCGTTAACGCCTACGATGAGTCAGGTGTTTAGGTTGTATCCGACAAAAGAATTTTATGAATTAGCCAATACTGAAAACGTAGCAATTAACCAATAACAAAGAATGGAGATAAATGTGAAAAAATATTTAATGATTACATTGTTACTATTTAATTTCAAAGCTCGCGCAGATTTGTGGGGCGGGGATCTACCGCTATTAGCACAAATCGTCACAAACACTTTGTACACAATGTATGAACTGCAACGACAAACAAAATTCATGGATGATGAAATGCGTGGCGTGAATGATAAAATTAATCGGATTAAAACAATTAATGATGTCGTACAGCCATCGCAGTGGTCAGCGTGGAAAGATCCAAACGAGGCTTTGCGTAGAATAAAATTAATTTATGATACTTTGCCGAAAGAATATAAATCTGAAAAATCAGATATAATCGAGGACGAGTTATCAAAGGCTATGAACTTAATCGCAAAAGTAAATCTTGAAACAAAAACTACTTTTGAATCAGGAAAAGAGCTTGAAGCCAGAGCGTTAACGTCTTCCCCTGCGGTTGCGCAAAAGTTATCAGCATCAGCTCAAGGAACAATAATCACGCAACAAGCACAGTCACAGGTTTTACAAAGCCATATGGTAAGTCTACTTACACAAATGCTAGCCGACGGACACGAGAGCGAAACCAGATTTATTGTAAGCCACGGAAAGTCTTATAATAATTTATCAAGGTCACTGGATGTGAAACAGCACACGTTTTCTAGCCTTGTGTTGGGAATTGGGCGTCTAAAATGAGTCCATCACTTTCAGGGCTTGAGCAATACGATAAATTATTGCCAGTGGCAAAACAGCTCTACGATCAAACCAGTCAATTAAGCTGGCAAATGCTATTGCCATTATTTTTAGTCAGCTGTGCGATTGGTTATTCTAGCGATCTTGGGATATCGGGTGCAGTCTTAGTCCGGCTTAAGCGATTATTTATCGTAGCGTTGCTGTTGGTATCGTTTCCGATGATTGCAGAATTTTCACAAATTATTGGCGTTGAAATCGCAAGAAGTATTGATGATATGTCAGGGATTGATATGGTTTTTGAAGCGGCTTCCAAAAAAGCAGATTCGTATTCGCTAAATCTGGTCAATATTTTGAATATGAAAAACGATATCATTGTTGCGGGGTTTACAATGGTCAGTTTTTTAATCTTGATGATCGCAAGATATTTTCTTTTAGCGTTTCAACATTTTTACTGGCTTTTATTTGTGGTGCTGGCGCCGTTTTTAATTTTATGTACTTTATTTGAGTCAGCGGCGGGGATTACTAAAAATTTATTTAAGAATATGTTCCAAGTGGCTTGTTGGCCTGTGATTTGGTCGATTCTTTCTGCATTTTTAAAAGTGATTCCATTTGCAGTTATTTATGATTCAACGGGCGGCGAGCAGTTAACGGTAATTACTTTAAATTTAATTATTGCAGTTGCGTTGTTATTTTCACCGTTTATCGCATCACAACTTTGTGACGGTGTAAGCCTGAGCGTTGGAGATACTTTGAGAAAAGGTGCATTAAAAGCAGTAACTGTCGGTGGGCCGAAAGCGATGGCTGTCGTGAATGCACTGGATTCGACTCAGAAAATGAATTCTGCCAGTTCACAATTCGGCAAATATAAAAATTTTAGTAAATATAAAAAATAAGGAGAAAATATATGAGAATAGTTACAATATTACTACTACTCAACTGCACAGCTTACGCAAATCAACTTAACGCCAGTCAAATTCCACAGCCCTTGTTTTTAAAGCTTGGATTTAGCTCAGTCGTCGAATTTAGCGAAAACCCAACACGAGTCATCGTTGGTGATAGTCAAAGTTTTCAGGTGGAAAAAGCAGATAAATCACTTGTGATTAGAACTTTGGTTTCATACGCAACAACAAATTTATTTGTGTATTTTAAAACTGCACAACCAAAACTATTTACTTTGACGGCTTCTGAAGATGCCAATCCATCGCTATATAATAAATTCGACTTAACTCCGCCCAAACCGATACTAGATGAGAAATTGTCAGACGTTAAATCAGTTATTACAACCTCAACTAAAAATACAAAAAATATTTTTAAATCTGGCGTGAAACTTAAATCAACCATTTTTGATAAATCGAAAGATTATTTAACGATTGATTTTTTGATTTCTGCTGATGGTAAAAGTTTAATTCAGCCAAAATGGGATTTAATTAGACTTGCTAGTGGTAAAAATAAAATAGCACCATTTAAAGTCTGGTCTGAGCGTAAAGATATTCAAAAAGATTCGGCAATCAAAGCACGACTGATTTTCTTAAGACCTGATATCGAGAAATCACTAAAAAATTGTTACATAATAATTCCACTTAAAGGTAGGTCTGACGTATTTCATTTAAATCTAAAGAAAGGAAAGTAAATATGACTGTGAAAAATCCAAATTCAATTAAAATGCGAATAAAAAAATCACTACTAGCCAGATGGTCTGAACGTGACACGCCAACGTCTGAGCCAAGGTTTCAATCTAGTTTGTTTGCAAAAGATTTAGCAATTTTTATTATTTTACCGATTGCGACAGTTTTTATTTTCAAAGTTTTTGAAAATGCCTTAAATGCTCCTACTGCTAATAAACGGCAGAATGTAAATCAGACAACCAAAAATCTAAATTCTGAGATGCCAAAATCACAGATCATTGATTTTAGAAATGCTAAGGCTGGAATTTCTGCATTTAACAAACGATCTACCGGAACTTTGGTTAAAGTGAAATTACTAAATACTGTTGAGACTTACGGAAATGTTCCAGTTCATGCGCAAGTGATTGATATGTCGCTTGGTAATGATTGGTTCGGTGCTACTTTTATCGGAGATGCCACGGGTGACACAAATTTTGATCGGATCAATATTAATTTTAGCAGACTTCGGAGTTCAAAAAATCAGAGTCAGTCACTGGCTATAAAAGCCAGAGCATTAAGTTTGAACGGTTCGCTTGGGTTAGAGGCCATTAAAAATGAAGGATTCTTTGCGCGCTCTGCATTGAACAGCGCAAATCCTGCGGCAAACAGTGCTCGTGCTGAAATTGAATCGTCTGATTTAAAAAGTATTTTAGCAAAGGCTTTGGCCTCTGGACTGTTGCAAGAGTTTGGAAGTTCCGCAACTGTTGAACGAAATAGATCACAAGTTTTAAGTTTATCAGCGGGAGAAGTTTTTTATGTGGAGCTGACCGATGATTTTTCAATGGGAAATACTCATGAATGATGATTCGGTAATTATTGCAGTGCTTGTGGTTTTGTTGTTAGGGGCTAGTCTACAAGACCTAATGAACCGAGCAAATACGACAGAAATAATTTTATCTGTGATTTTAGCAATTACTTTAATTGTTGCTTGTGGAATTTTTTATAGAAATAATTTTTCGCATAAAGGAAAGGAGTCAAAAAAAGTAAAAAATTATATTGCTGAAATTCCAGATTGTTTAAAACTTGAAACTATTCACGGAGTAAAATTAGGAATTGAAACAGATTTAAATATACCGCTGTATTTGCCAGACCACATCAGACGTCGTCATGTTCATATTCTTGGAGCTACAGGTAGCGGAAAAACTGAGAGCGTGATTTTAAACTTTTTAAAACAAGACGTAAAACGTGGTTACGGCGCTATTATTCTTGATGCAAAGGGTGATTATAGTTTTTTGGATGAATTACACAAATGGGTTCCCACAGAAAAATTAAAAGTTTTTGATCTAAGTGATGAAAATTCAAAACCTTATAATCCGTTAAGCTCAGGTAATGCACTTGAATCAGCTCAAAGGCTTTTTGCTTCTATGACGTGGAGTGAAGAATATTACAAATCAAAAGCATTATCGGCTTTGCAATCTGCTTTTCAGTACCATGCAAAAAGTTACAATAAAAATCCGACTTTACTGGAACTTAATGATTATTTGAATTCGTCAGTGATCTTTGCAGATATTATTGGGATAAATTTGAAAGATAAGCAATTTGAGCGTGAATATATGGAGATTTCAGGACTTCGTGATCAAATCAGATCTTTGTGCGTGGGTCATTTATCAAAACTATTATCTGGCAAAGAAAATTCAATTGATCTGGCACAGGCTAAGAACGGTGATGTTATTTATTTCAGGCTGCAAAGTTTACTGTCTCCTCAAGCGGTAAAGATTTTGGGTCGATTGGTTATAAATAATATAAATTTTTTGGCAGGCACTGCACACAGGGAACAAGCAAGTGAGGTCAGGCTCGTTCCAACCTATTTGGACGAGTTTGCATCATTTGCTTGTGATGAATTTGCTGATCTGATCTCGAAGGCTCGTTCGGCTGGTTTTGCACTTCATTTTTCGCATCAAAGTGTCGGGGACTTGGAAGATGTTGCGGATGGTTTTTTAAACCGAATCACTGATAATTCTGCGACTAAAATAATTTTACGGATTAATGATCCTGATTCGGCAGAATTTTTTGCAAGATCATTTGGAACAAGGCTGTATCAAAAGTTTACACAAAAAGTAAAAGACAGCTCTGAAGAATTAAATGCAGAACTGGTCGGTGAGGGAACGACCAGAGAGGCTCATCAGTTCAGATCAAGCCCTGATACTTTTAAAACTTTACCGACAGGAATTGGGTCAGTGTTGATAGCGCATGGTTATGAATCGAAAGAGGGTGCTTCACACGTTTTTAAAATAAAGTTTCCAAGGTTAAATGAAAGTTAACAAAAAATAAATAACAAAAGGGGTTCTTATGAATTTAAAAATCATATTTCCTACTTTTTTACTGATCACATCGTGCACGACTTTAAACGATTCAATGATGCTGGGTGCGACCGTTGGCGCATTTACCAGTGTCGCAGCAATGTCGGCTGCTAATAATAAAATTGATAAAGGTGTTTCAAATGACGAGCTTGCGTCCGGTGCAGGGATTGGGATCGCGCTTGGATTAATAACCTCATATTTAATTCACAAAGATGTTATTGAAAAACGTGGTGATGTTTATCAAAACTTGCCAGAGATACACTTTGGTGATCTGCCGCCGAGTCCATTTATTATGTCACCGACGATTAAAAAGAAAGGAGGTAAATAGTATGTCAAAACGTATTCAAGTCGTTTTATCACAGAAGGCTCTTGATGAATTGGACAAAGTTTTAACAGCGGCTTCGGCTGATTTTAATACTGGAACAATTACTTTGTCAGATGTTGTCAGTGAAATGGTTTTAACATCAAACATTGATATCAAAGATCTCAGAATCAAACACACAAACGTCAGAAAATATCTAAAGAATTTAGCACAAGATGAAAATACGGATCTTGATTCGGCGTTAAAGACTTTGCTTGAATTAAAAAGCCAATTATCAAAAAAACAACTAAAGCTGAGTAAAATGAATGACGGAGTTGAGTCATGAAAAAACTCAACTTAAATCAGATGAAAAAAAGTAAAGATATTCTGCTTGCGCTTAAAAAGTACGGTGTCATGAGTCGAAAAACGTTACAAAAAGTTGTACCTGACATCAAAAAAGAACGAAATTTTAGGATTTATTTAAAAAGTTTGTGTCAAAAGCAATTGATTGTAAAACGACTTGAAAATATTAATGGGTCAGTTGGTGTTTTTTATCAATTGAATCAATCTGAAAAAATCCGTGAGATTTTGGCAAAGTATTTAGGGTGTGATCCGAATCAACTCAGACAGCGTGAATACAGATACAAAGAACTGTTTCATGAACAAACAGCGATATTAATCGCATATTACTTAAATACAAATTTTCCAGATGCGATTGTGCTGCGGGAACAAGAATTACCACAAAATGCGGAAGCGCAAAAAGTAATTCCAAATTTAGAATTGATGGATCAGTTAAAGCCTGACGTGTTGATGTTGTTGTCAGATATTACAAAAACTAAAATCATTAGCATTGCTCTTGAATTTGAACGATCCGTAAAAACTAAAAACAGATTACTGAATAAATTAAAATTCTATACTTCGCAGACGCATATTGATGGTGTTGTGTATATCGGAAGTGCTGACCGGATTATAAATAATTTAACTGAAATTTACGA
>CANBND010000016.1 GCA_947370945.1 Pseudobdellovibrionaceae bacterium
TGCAGGGTCAGCTGTTTTGATTTGCTGTTCGATTTTTAGCGGAATCTGATCTTCGGATAAATTTGTAGATGCAAAACCCACAGTTGCAAAAACGACGTTCGACAAAAATAAAAATCCTAAAATCAATTTCATCATTTTAATTGCTCGATTCTTTCTGATGGAGAAATAATATCCGTCAAACGAACACCGAATTTTTCATTGACCACAACAGCTTCTCCGCGGGCAATTAATTTTTCGTTGACTAAGACTTCCATCGGTTCACCGGCAAGTTTTGTTAATTCGATCACAGAACCCTGTGTTAAATTCAATAATTCACTGACAGGCATTTTTGTACGACCTAATTCAACCGTCACACGTAGCGGAATATCTAAGATCAAATTTAAATTGCGATCTTTGGCAGTTGTCGCGCCCGCTGCAACGGCCGCAGCTGTGTTTGCGTCACCGATTTGATCGTCTTGGTTTATTATTGAATCTTGGCTCATGTTGTCGTCTCCTGTGTTTTATTATTAATTTTTAAAATTTATTTTTTATCTGTATAAGAGTTTACTTTTCAATTTGTCTGGTTACTTGCACAGCCACTGTGCCGTGATGAATACCGTAATAGCCTTTAAATTTTTTAACTTGTTCAATTTGAATATCTAATTCACCGCTTGAATCCTGTGTTAACGGAATCACATCGCCGATTTTCATCGTCATTAAATCTTTTAATTTAATCTCAGTTTCGCCTAAATTGACTTTCACATCGACATCAGTTTCCAAAAGCTGTTCTTTAATAATTGATGTCCATAATTTTTTATCTGTTTGATCGGATTCAACCTGAAAACCCGTTGATAATTTTTGCTTGATGGGCTCAATGGTTGCGTACGGAATGACGATTGAAACTGTCCCGTTGATATTTTCAAGTTCAACGTCAAACGTCGATGCAATAACAACATCCGTTGGCGGAACAATACCCACGAACTGTGGATTAATTTCTGTACGTTGAAATGAACAACCAATTTTTTCAACTGTTGACCAAGCCAGCTCTAAATCATTCACAGCCAATTCAACAACTTTTTTAACAATCTGTAATTCAATCGGTGTAAATTCTTTACCGTCTAATTTTGCATATGGACGATCCGCTCCGCCGAAAAATGAATCCACCAGTGCGTAGGCCAATTTAGCTTCGATCACAAATAAAGCTGATCCGCGCAAATGATTAAAACGCAAAACGCTCATACATGTCGGAATTGGCAAGGTATTAATAAATTCACCAAATTTAATAAATTCAGTTGAAGTCAAAGTGATCGATGCAATTTTTCGAAGTGATGATGATAATGAAACACGAAATGAACGCATAAATTTTTCGTAAATAACTTCAAGCTGTGGCAATCTGCCGCGAATGATTCGATCTTGGCTTGTTAAATCATAGGCGATGACGTTTTTATGTTCGTCATTTGCATTTTTAGCTTGAGCGAAATTTCCGCCCCCACTAGAACCTAAGTTCGCCGCTGCTGATCCAACATCACCGTCACCGACGGCTGCTAACAAGGCATCAACTTCGCTTTGTGATAAAATTTGATTCATGTGCGCTCACCTTTAAAATAGTTAAAACTATTATTTAATTGTACTCATTAGTTATAAATGAGCTCTGTAAAATACACGTTTGAAATTTTACCCTTACTTAAGAATGTATTAATGTTGTCTTTGATTTCATTTTTCAAAGCCTCAACGCCTTCTTTTTTTGAAATCTCATCATAAGATTTACTGGATAAAATAATAATAATAAAATCTCTGATTTGTGCTTTGCGATTATCAATTTCAGAAACAATTTCCGAACCCTTCACTTCAAGCTCCATATTCACCTTTAAAACTTTACGACCTTTTGCACCGGCTAAATTCACGATAAAAGTTTCAAGTGGAATGACTTTGCCGATTTCTTCGGGGTTTGCTTTTTCATGTTCATTTGTTTTTTTCTCGCCATCGACAACTTGTTCAAGCGTGGACGGCGGAGTTTGGCGTGATTTCCAGACCATATATCCGACACCAACAACAACGAGCATGTTAATCACAACAAGCGCTATCAAAACGATGGGTTTTCCGCCCGATTTATTTTCGGCGGCACTGGCTTTTGCTGTATTATCTGCGTTGTTTGATTTCTCTTCAGCCACATCATCCTCCTTGATGATCGTCGGGGTTTGTAACCCGACTTTTAATAGACACTTCTGTCACACAAAATGGTGAGCAACGAAAGTGCCAACTGGCTGTTGGTCTAGGTATTTGTTGAAAAAAAATTTTAATACGCTTTACGTCAAATGAAGATCAACTTCGACCGAAGGCTCGGCAAAAAAATCCAGTTTCTATGACCGGACCTGTTGAAATTTTGTCAGGACTTAGACTGGACCAGACCCGACCTACGTCGAGCGAATGACAGACTGCAAATCGGTTAAAAATATTTCTGAAATCACAGGATTTCCGGCAATAATACTTTTTTGAAATGAATCATAATTGCCACCGGAATAATTTTTACAAATTCCGCCGGCTTCTGAAACCAATAAAATTCCAGCAGCAACATCCCACGGTTTAATATTTTTTTCCCAGTAAATATCAAACACACCACTGGCCACCATCGCTAAATCATATGCGGCGGCACCGGGTCTGCGAATCGCTCGCGCAAGCCAAACAAAATGGTTAAAGATTTCAAGCTGTTCTTTTAAAACTTCTGGATCAGTCGCAACAAATCCTGTTGTCATAAATGCTTTTGAAATTTCGTTACAGCCAGAGACAGAAATTTTTTTTCCATTACAAAATGCACCTTGGCCTTTCATAGCGGTGAACGTTTGATTCATCATCGGCACGTCGATAATTCCCAAGACAATTTCTTCGTTCACTTCAAGCGCTAATGAAATACAAAAAATGGGTAATTGATGAATGAAATTTGTTGTTCCATCCAGTGGATCTAAAATCCAACGCGGTTTTTTTGAAGGCTTCAACGGAGACGCATCGCCTTCGGAAAAATTTGTTTCTTCACCCAGAAAATCAAAATCAGGAAACTGATCCGCCAATAATTTTTTAATTAAATCTTCCGAGGCCCTGTCGGCTTCGCTGACCAGATCGGCCTTTTGCTTTTCTTCGATATTGTTAATTTTACCTAAATAACCTAATAAGCAGGCGCGTCCGGCCTGAACGGCAGAAAATGCTGTGTCAAAAATTTGGGGTGTAACCTGAAAACTGGACCAATCTTGGTTTTTCTGCATAATGACCTCATAAATTTGACGAAAAAATTATTTTCAGGCTAATATAAACATATAGTTTAAAACCTAAGACTTAATATTAACTGTAAGGAATCTTATATGACAATGAATACGAACAGAATGATCGAATTAGCTTTAGTATTTTTCGTTTCTTTATTATCTTTTTCGATCGGCACATACGTCGGTAAAAAGTATTCTGACAATCAACATCGTTTAGCACAACTTGAACCACAAAATAAAGATGTCGCACACACTGATGTTGTTGATCACGGTACAGATGCAGAACACACAGATGCTACCGCTGCCACAGAAAATAAAACTGCAATGACAGATTCTGATGTTGCACAATTAGCCAAAGAATTCGCAACCGAAGACGACACCGTCGTTGATTCAAAAAATGTGACCGAAGTCGCTGCTGAAACCGAGCACGCTGTAAAAACTGAAACTCATACGGCTGTTGCGAAACCAAAAATGGCAACTGCCGATGCGATTCAAAAAATTAAAAATACGACGGCCAAAGAAACTGCCAAAGACATCCACACCACAGATTTAAAACGCGAAGTCGCCAGCATTTCAGAAAAAGCAAAAACATTGGGTTCAGCGATGTACACAGTTCAAGTCGGCGCATACCCAACATCGATCGACGCCGAAAAAATGACAGAGTCATTAAAAGCCCGCGGTTACCAAGCCAGTTCTGTATCAGCAAACGTCAATGGCAAAACATGGTACCGCGTACAAGTCGGTTTATTTGATAATTTACAAGCCGCTCAAGATTACAAAAAAGATCTGATGGAAAAAAATAAATTAGCTTCAGCGATTATTCAGAAAGTTCAGAAATAGAATCAAAAGTACAGTTCACAACTCAAACAAAAAGCCAACTCGCAGATCAGTCACGCTGACGGTTTGCGGTTCGTACGAACGAGACGACATCATTCGCGTATCTATTTCGATCAGAAAAATATTTAATTTCAACTGTGCCAATGCACCCAAACCATAACTGATTTCAGGTGCAGATTCGTCAACTGACGAAGTCCCTAATAATTCTGTTTTAATTTTATTTTTATTTTGCCCCAGATATCCGACACCAAAAAAACTGAGCTGATTTTTCTCAGTCATATTGATACGAAATACTTTATAGCCTGCCGATAAATTTAATTCAGAAAAATCACGAGTGATTGACAAGCTGGAATTTCCTGTTTTTTCATTTTGAATGTTGTATTCAAGTGCTGTGATAAATTGATTTTGAATTTCAAGGGCGAAATTCAGACTGTAACCTGTTTTTAATAATCGCGATTGATTCGCACTGTCTTCGTAACGAAACTGCAAAGTCGGCAAATATAAATTTAACTGGTAATCACTGTGCGTAAACACAGGAGCAGTTTTTGAAAAACCAAGGGCCGGAATCAGAATTAGAAAAAATAAAATGCGCATCATTGAATAGGCTCTTTGATTTCAGGCTTGATCTGAAAAGTTCCGTCAGTTTGCTTCACGCAGGAATCGGTCGCGCGCAATTCGTTTTTTTGAATATAGCTTAATGTGAATTCACATTGTGATTTATTCAATTTTATTTTTGAATTTTCTGAAGACATAAAATCAAATAATGATTCGGCAGGTAAAATTTCTGTTGTTGCCAGAGCCTTTGTTTTATCAACCAATGAATTTAAAAATAATAATACTGACCCGGCCACCTGCACTTTGGCTTGTGCGCTGGTGACATCACCGCTGACCATCATCATTGTTAATTGTTTTAAATATCTGGCGTTCGGCGTGCCGATTTTATAAATATATTCAGATAAATATTCAGATGGCGATGATCCACTTAATAAGGCGACCTGTACTTTTGAAAAAATATTTTCTGAATTTTCAAATTGCCCGATCATCGAATTTTCTAAAACCAATTTTCGATTGCCCGAATACGCTGATAACGACCAATGGATAAAATCTTCGTCATTTGTATAAGCCCAACCCCAAAAATCGGCCAAACCTTCGTTGATTCCACGCAAATAGGTTTCGTTATACAGCGGCTGAATTTTTTGCGTTGAAACATCAGATTTTGCAACATTTATGCTTTTTAAAACTATTTTATAAAATAATGAATGAAAATATTCATGGGCGATGATTCCACTGTTCACTGCAATCGGTAATTCAGATGAACTGAACGGCACAAATAACATGGCATCAGATTGGCCATCATAAAAAGCATTATTTTTTTCAAGCGTCTGCGAACCGCCCACTTTTGTTTCCAGACCAATTTTCATAGGTTGCTTATTGATGTCACCGGCGCCAATTGTTTTGCTGAATTCGGATAAATTTTGAATGTGATAATATAATGTCGCCATCTGCTGCGACAATGAATCTGCAGGAATATATGTGTTGTCTTTGGTTCTGACAAAACGAGCTTGGGGAGAATCGCCAACCAATTGCGTTTGGTTTTCCAGCCCCGGCGCAAAGAAAAACTGTGCAAATTGGCCAGTAACTTCTTTCAGATTCGATAAACTTTTTAAAGTCACAACAGACAATTGATATTTAGAACTGTCACCTGACTGTGATGATACCGGAATTTTCACCTGTACATCGCCATTCACATCATTCAGCTTTGATTTTGGCGAGCACGCAGCCGCAAAAAATAACACCAAAACCAATTTATTCAGATGACCTATTTTTTGTGCTGCATTGGTGTTTGTGATTTTGAAATTCATTGCGTCAACATAGAGTATTTCATCGAAATTCTCTACTTTACAGGCTAATTAAATAAGCCTCATGAATGTGAATGAAATTCTTACCCATCAATTGAATCCAGCTCAAACACAGGCTGTACAAACATTAGACGGTCCACTTTTAATTTTAGCCGGAGCAGGTTCTGGTAAAACAAGAGTCTTGACCCACCGAATGGCAAACATCATAGCCACGGGCAATGCTGCGCCCGATGATATTCTGTGTGTGACCTTTACGAACAAAGCCGCCAAAGAAATGGAACACCGAATTTTCAAACTGTTGTCTGAAATTAATATTCCGGTTTCGCGCGAATTATGGGTCAGCACGTTTCATGCTTTTTGCGTTAAAATTTTACGTCGTCATATTGAATTACTGGATTATAAAAAACCGTTCACCATTTATGATTCGGGCGATCAACTGTCGCAAATTAAAAAAGTTTTGCTGACTTTGAATTTGAACGATAAAATGTATCCACCCAAAAGTTTTCAATCACGCATCAGCAATGCAAAGATGCTGGGGCTGGCTCCAGAAAATTTATCAAAAAATACAAAAAATATCATGGATCAAAAAACACTGGATGTTTACACGCGCTACGAAAAAGAAATGAAACAATCTAATGCGTTGGATTTTGATGATTTACTTTTAAAAACGTATGACCTGTTCAGAATGTATCCGGATTTGTTGTCTCAGTACCAAAATAAATTTCGCTACATCATGGTCGATGAATACCAAGACACCAATCACATTCAATATTTATTGGTGCAAATGCTGGCCAAGGCCCACAGAAATTTGTGCGTCGTCGGCGACGAAGATCAATCGATTTATTCTTGGCGCGGAGCCGACATTTCAAATATTTTAGATTTTGAAAAAGATTTTCCCGAATGTGTTGTTGTCAAACTTGAAGAAAATTACAGATCGTCATCAAACATTGTGACTGCCGCAACAACGGTGATTTCAAATAACACTGAACGAAAAGATAAAAAACTTTTCACCAGTAACCCTGCGGGTGATCTGATTCAGATCCGCGAAGAACGTAACGAATACGAAGAGGCCAAATACGTCACAAAAACGATTCAAAATTTAATGTCGTCTGGTGAAAGCAATTTAAATGATTACGCCATTTTTTATCGAACGAACGCACAATCCCGCGTACTCGAGGAACAACTCCGGTCACTAGCGATTCCGTACAGACTGGTTGGCGGTATTCGATTCTATGAACGTGCCGAAGTGAAAAATATGATCGCCTATATGCGTTTGTGTGCGAATCAAAGCGATGATATTGCCACACAACGAATTATAAATGTACCCGCGCGTGGTATTGGCAAAACCACTGTTGATCAATTGACCGAACTTGCCGCTGGCAAATCAGTTTCATTTTTTGCAGCAATCACGATCGCAATCAATGAACGCACATTCAACGCTGGCACGACCAGTAAACTGCGCCGGTTTTTAGACATCGTTGATGATTTAATTATTCAATCTAAAAATTTTAAGCTCTCTGAATTTTATTCGATCGCCTTAGAAAAAACAGAATATCTTCAGATGTTAAAAAAAGAAGACACCATCGAAGCTGAAACTCGCATTAACAACTTAGAAGAACTTGATAATGCTATCGCGCAATTTGAAAAAGAACGTGGCGATGATGCAACACTTTCAAATTATCTGGAAGAAATGACATTGGCTTCGGACCTTGATCAACAAGACCCCACATTTAATGCGATCACGATGATGACCTTGCACATTTCAAAAGGTCTTGAATACCCTTTTGTGTTTATTGTCGGCTGCGAAGAAAGTTTATTCCCCTCTGTACGCGGTGATGAAATCGACGAATCCGATGTCGAAGAAGAACGAAGGCTTGCCTACGTCGGCATGACCAGAGCCCGAAAAAAATTATGGCTGACTCATGCAAAAATGCGCAGAGTCTGGGGCCAAGAACAAATGAATCTGCCATCGCGGTTTATCAAAGAAATTCCCAAAGAATTAAAACAATTTACGACGGCCGTTTCATCAAGTGAGCCTTCACGATTTGCCAGCCAGTATGGTAATTTTGGCCAAACGGCATCGGGATCGTATGGCAGTTCATACAATTCAAAAAATAATTCTTCAGACAACGAAGACGTTCAATATTTTGCTGATGATGAATATTCACAAGCGCCTTCGTCGTCAGGATACAACAAGGGTCAACGCGTTCGTCACCCAACGTTTGGTGTAGGTTCGATTTTTTCAATCGAAGGCAGCGGGGCAGATCTGAAAATTAGCGTTCTATTTCAAGATCAAACTATTAAAAAGTTTGTTGCGAAGTATGCGCGGTTAGAAAAAGTTTAAATTTCTGATTTTAAAATTAACTGATTTTTTTCTCTAGATTTTCGATTCTCTGAATGATATCCGGATAATCCACATGCTGTTTTAAAATCGAATTAATTAATGTTTGATACGGCAAAGCTTTTTTTTCAGCTTCTTTTTTTAGACCATTTAAAATTTCAAGATCTAATCGCATATTTAAATTCACTTTCACTGAAATCTCAGATTTCTCTGTCACTTTAACTTTTTTTCCAGTGAGCTTCGCAGTTTTCATAGCTTCTTTTAACTTCATAATTTACACCTTTCTGGCTGAAATAATTCTCATTTCATTGTCTATAATTTCAATAAAAATAACGACGATGGACCCGACCTCATTCAAAAAACCAAAAGCTTTGAATCTGTCTTCCGTTAATGTTGAGTGCTCAGAGTCATATTCGATTTCCTCCGTGCCATTAAAAATTTGAACCGCTTGCTCAAAACTGATTTCGTGCTTTTGTTGATTTATTATATTTTTTTCTGGATCCCAATCGAACTTTATCATTCTGCTATAATAAGCTATTGTCTACACATTGTCAAATTTACGACAAAATGTATAGAATTCAAAGGCTTACCTGTTCTTTGAATTCTTAACTTCGTCCCACTCAGGCAAATACATTTCATAATCCAAAGGTTTTAAAATAACTGAAGCCTCGGGGTTAATGTATTCAGACTCAACACCGTCCCAACCGATAAAATTTCTTTTCTCTGCTGAAATCAAATTTTGAAAATCAGGCGCGTAATACATTTTTCCGCCGCCGTTCGGAATATCCACAGACAGTGTTGGCATCGCAAGACCTGACAAATGCCCCCACAATTCTTTTTGAATTGCGAGGGAATCATCAATCGAAGTTCGTAAATAATCTGTACCGATCGAAGGATCACATTGAAACATATAGTACGGTTTGGCGCGTAAAAATAAAAGCCTGCGCGACAGCGCTTGCACAATGGCCGCGTGATTATTCACACCGTTTAATAAAACCATTTGGTTCATCACAGGTATTCCGTTATCGACACATTTTTCAATCGCAGATGCTGATTCAAATGTTAATTCGCGCGGGTGATTAAAATGTGTCATCATAAAAACAGGTTTATGACGGCGAATAATTTGAACCAGATCGTCAGTGATTCGCTGTGGACTGACGACAGGCATCCGCGAACCAATCCGAATAATTTCGACATGTTCAATACGTCTGAGATCAAATAATATTCGATCCAGCTTTTCATCGGACAATGTCAGCGGGTCACCGCCCGATAAAATAATTTCACGCAAACCCGTTTTACTACGAATATATTTTAAAGCATTTTCGTATTCATCATTTTTAATAAATGCTTGATCTGTTGCTGTAAAATGCTTGCGCGTACAATACCTGCAATACACGCTGCAAATATCGGTGACTAAAAATAAAACGCGATCTGAATATCTGTGAATAATTCGGGGTACAGGATTGTTTGCAGATTTTCGTTCACCCAAAGGATCTAATTGCGATTGTTTCGGGTCAAAAAGTTCTTTTTCATGAGGCATAAAAATGCGACGAATCGGATCCATTGGATTTTTTGAATCAGCCAGACTGGCGTAATAGGGTGTTGTTCGAATATTAAAAAGTTCACTACCACTAGCGAAAGCTTTTTTTTCTGAATCAGATAATTCAAAAAATTTTGCAAAGTCATTTTCATTTTTTAATGAATTGCGTAATTGCCAAGACCAATCTTGCCAATCAGTATCTTTAATATGGTCCGGCTTTACGGCTTTAATGAATTTAAACTTCACTCTTATTTTGTACTCAAGATAAGCCTTCTGAGCAAGTCCATTCATGTCGATTTTTAGACGATTTTTGTAATATCATAAATCGTCTAAAAATCGACAATATGTTGATTTTTAGACGATTTATCTGTACTCTGAAAAGGGTCTAAAAATCGACATTTATAAAAAGGTGGATTTATGTTCGTCGGACGACACAATGAATTCGAGCAGTTGCTCGATCTTAAAAGTAAAAACAAAAGTCAATTTGTCGTCTGCACAGGTCGCAGACGTATTGGGAAAAGCACGCTGATTCATTACGCTGGAAAAAATTATAAAAACTTTATCCACCTGCAAGGCCTGGCACCTGCGAAAGGACTAAAAAACAAAGACCAAATTAATTATTTTATCAAACAGTTTTCTGAGCAGACAAAATATCCCGTTGGCGAAATCAAAGACTGGCACACAGCCTTTAGAACGGTTGCACACTACTCAGAAAATAAAGAAATTTTGGTTTTTATTGACGAGATTAGTTGGTTGGCCAAATACGACGCTAAATTTCCAAGTCTTTTAAAAGTAGCCTGGGACAATGATTTTTCAAAACAGAAATCTACGGTCCTGATTGTCTGTGGCAGCGTTTCGTCATGGATCGAAGACAACATTTTAAATAGCACTCACTTTGTGGGGCGAATTTCAAAACATTTTTCTTTGAATGAACTCAGTCTTTCTGAAAGCAATCAGTTCTGGGGCAGAAAAAAACTAATTACCAGTCATGAAAAATTTCGTTATCTGTGCATCTCTGGCGGAGTTCCTAGATATCTTGAAGAAATTTCTAAATCACAAACGTCGGACCAACTGATAACTGAACTTTGTTTTCAAAAAGAAGGCTTTTTATTTAACGAATTTGAAAGAATTTTTACCGATACATTCGGTTCAAAAACGGATGCCTATTTATCTATTATTGAATCTATTCAAACAGACAAGAAAACATTTTCTGAAATATGTGCTCACCTTAAAATTAAACCAAATGGCAAGATATCAAAACTTATCCATCATTTAGAAATTTCTGGGTTTATCCAAGGCTTCCCGCAATGGAACTTAGATTCAAAAAAAGAAAGTAAAATTATTTATTATAAAATTAGTGATAACTATATGCGATTTTATTTAAATTGCATCAAACCGATGAAAAGAAAAATCAGCTCTGATTTGATTAAAAAAATAAATATTGATGACATTCCACAAATAGATTCTGTATTCGGCAGATCTTTTGAAAACCTCATGTATAAAAATATTTATGCTATTTGTGAAAAATTGAAAATCAATACAAAAAATATAATTAACTGGGGTCCTTATTTTCAACCGCAAACAATTCGTCAAAAAAGTTGCCAGATCGACTTACTTATTCAAACAAAAAATTGCCTTTACCTAATAGAATTTAAATTTAGACGAAAAATTGGCACAGAAGTGATTGAGCAAGTCAAAAATCAAGTCGATAAATTAAAATTTAATAAAAAAATATACAGCCTTCGAACAGCACTTATTTACTGTGGAGAATTAAGTTCCGAAAACCAAATAACAGATTTTTTTGATAACTGCATCGAAGCTGGCTCATTTTTAAGAAACGACTGATACAAATATTTAATAAAAAATGTAAAAAAATCCGGAGGGGTTTAACCCCCTCCGGCCCTGCTCTCACCGCCACATACTGTGTCGTGCTGTCAATTCTTAGTGTCGTACAAGTTGCATCATGCTGTTATCAAAAGGTGATAGCGGCTTTCGTTGTAAATCCATAATTCGTTTTCGTATCCCAATTGTTACCTGATCCACCTGACCAAGCCGCACCGGGCGACAAAATTCCTAATCCCGTTGACCATGTCACGCGCTCACGCGGTTTATAAATCAACTCGATATCTAATTCTAGTCCCAGATCTTTTTTAAAGTCTAGATAATTTTCAGGGTTCGACATCAACTGCGCATAAATCACTGAAGTTTTTAAATCTAATTTCTCATTCCACAAATATTTAAATGAGGGCGCCAAATAAATTGCGTTACCAATCGATTCATCATCGGCAGAATTAGCGACCGACAAACCGTTTCCAGCAGCAGCGTCGTTAGCATGAGATACTCCGCTCGAGAAAAAATCAGACTGACCCATGCGGTGATTAAATAATAAAATCGCAACATCATAATTGCGATCCAACTGATAACCTTCATAATTTGCAGTGTCTTTATTATCTCCGCTCACTGCGCCCATTTTTAATCCGTATTCCCAAGGCGAATCCACAGCTGGCATTAATAATTCCGAAGCAACAGCATATGAATTGTAATTGATATCTTCGCCAGCTGCTGTTTTTGCACCAGTTTGACCTGTTAAAAAACTGGCTTCAATTCTAAATTCGAATGAAGTCCATTTTCTTTCTAAATAAATATTTACTGTTTTAGATGAGTATCCACCGCCGATCGAAGCCGCCCCAGGGATTCCTGCCGGAGCCGCAACAACGTCATTTGTTGCAATGCTTGTGTTACGGTTTTGCCAAAATACGCCAGCCTTTGCGCCAATTTCTTTGTTGTCATATTCAAAATCTAAAATTTGATCCGAAATAGTTCCACCGATTCCAAAATCAGTTTGCTGATTGCGACTTAAAATCGGCATGAATGAAATGTTATCGACGTTAAATTTATAACCAACCATGTCTTTTGTATCCATCCAATGATCAAAAGCGCCACGTCCAGCGTTGTGTGTAATTCCCATACCAAATTCAATCGGTGCGCGACCTGCCACAAGGCTTCCGTATTCGTGATTTACATTTAAATATAATTGGCTGACGCGCATATTTGACGATTCGGAATTTTGTGCCGTCGTGTTCGCACCCGCACCTGTACTTAGCCCTGATCCAATAAATGAACCCAACTGAGAATTTCTGTAGGCTGGTTTTTCATTCGCCAATACATCAAAACGACTGATGATGTTGATGCCATCAGAGGCAATCATTTTAGGTTGCAAATACAAATAATTTAATCCGTAAGATTTTTTGCCACCCGGATCAGATAATGTCGGACGATCCACATCCACGTACTCAAGACGATAACCGCCTGTCCAATCAATTGAAATCGCGCGAGCTGAAAAGCCAGCGACTGTCACCATTGTAAATAAAAATAATTTTTTCATATTTTGTTTCATGATCTTTTCCTATTTTTGAGCGACGCCTGAGATCACACCCAAGACATCTGTTTCGTTAACAATAAATAATTCTTCTGAATTAAAAATAACTTTTGTACCGGCGTGATCTGCAAATAAAACCTGATCACCTTTTTGAACATCCATCGAACGTAAAAATCCTTTTTTTGTGGTATGACCTTGGCCCGTCGCCAAAACTTCACCTTTCAAATGTCCGACAGCATTGTTCACCATGTCGGGAATATACAACCCACCCGCAGTCATCGTTTCAGGCATTGCTATTCGCACAACTAAACGATCACCCAATGGAGTTACTGCTTTTGAATAATCAACATTTATTTTTGCAGTCGGTTTAACGATTGGAGTCGTTTTCTTAACGACAACTTGTTTTTTAAAAACTACGGATTTTTTTACAACTTTTTTTGTTACTTTTTTAACTATTTTCTTTGTTGTTTTTTTTGCAACTGTTTTTTTAACAGGTTTTTTATTTATTTTTAGAGCTGTCTTTTTGATTGTTTTTTTTTCAATTTTTTTCTTCTTCATTACTTTTTTAGCCACGACGGTTTTTTTCCTCTTCATAATATTTGCGATACATAATTTCCCACTCAGTTGTGCCTTCCATGACATTTCGCTTCAGCGTTGCAACTTTGTCGCGTGCGTGTTTATCGATGTCAGAAACTTCTTTGACAAATAACATGATGGCTTGTTTTGTGGCCTTTAGGGCCTGATCATCATCTGAAAAATCAGCGATGTCGTCGCCCCAAACCTTGTCCGTTACTAGATGAGCCAAATGACTTTGGCGGTCGTCAGATAAAATCATAAAATAAATTTTCTTTCTTTGGCTAATTTTTGTTTCAAAATCGGAAACATTTTACCTTTCGAATACTGATCGCCATGTTCATTTTGCAGAGCTTCGATCATTCCAAAAATTTCTTTATCTAATTGATCTTCGGCTAAAATATTTTTTGTGATGCAATCTTTGATGGTTTGCAAAACAATTTTTTCGTCCGTTTTAAATTCAATTAAATTTAAAGATTTCCAATTTGCTAAAATTTTTTCTGAAAGTCTTTGTATTTGACTTGTATTGAGCTTCATCATTTTATGTCTTATGCCCCTTAATATACGCCCATTAAAGATCATTTTTTTTATTGTATCAAGCCTTACCATGTCGGGCCAAGGAAAAGCTAATAGCATAGCCGAAACCAACTCATCCAGCTCTGTCAGCAGCTTTAATCCATTCACACTCGGTGACGAGTTTCAAAATACGCTGAATTCAAAGGCTATTCTGACGACAACCAAGTATTTTGCCTCTGGCCGCATATTCAAAGTGGGTCAAAAAATCAACCTGACCGAGCTGAAAAATTTGTTTCAAAAAGCAAATTACCGCGAACGAACTGTCGAACAAAATTTAACTTCAAACGATGTTTTATTTTTAGCAACACCCACAGAAAACACGATTCGATGGAAAAATTCAGATCAAATTCTATTTCAAACGATCACAAAAGATGATGTGATCACAGAAATCACATCAGGTGAACCCGCAACACCAGCACTTTTTGCAGAAACAAATCCAATCCTCATTGCACAGTACCGAAATAATGAACCGCTGATGCAAGACGAAAAAAAAATCGCTGATATTCCGATTCAATGTCTAAATGCGGTGATCGCCATCGAAGACAATGATTTTTTGGATCATTCAGGAGTCAGCTATTCAGGCTTAGCTCGGGCATTTATCAAAAATATTATTAAAATGCGTAAAGCTCAGGGCGGCAGCACCATCACGCAACAGCTCATTAAAAATTATTTTTTAACTCCAGAAAAAACACTGACCCGAAAAGCCAAAGAACTGTATATGGCGACCAAGCTTGAATCTGAATGGACCAAAGATGAAATTCTGCAAACCTATTTAAATATTATTTATATGGGTCAGTCTGGAGCTTTTCAAATTCGCGGCTTCGGCGCCGCCAGCCAATCTTATTTTGGAAAGCCACTTGAAAATTTAAATTTGCCAGAATGTGCGCTATTAGCTGCGATTATTAACAACCCCGGAATGAATCACCCTTGGAAAAAAACTGAAAAATCCCAATTGCGCCGGAACCTTGTTCTGACGAAAATGAAAGAATTAAATTTGATCTCTGATAAAGAATTTATTTCTGCAGAAAAATTTCCGATGCCTGCAGTGATTGAAAACAAAGCCACTGAAACTGCGCCTTATTTCTTCGATGCAGTTCGCGCACAGGCTCGCGAATTAAATATCGACGTCGATGGTAACAGTTTTTATACCAGCCTTGACCTCGACGCCCAAGATTCAGCACAAAAATCTTTACAAAATGGAATCAAAGTCTCTACAGAAAATAAAACAAAATTAAAGGCCCAAAAAGAAAAAGGCGTAAATTTACAAGGCGTTGTTATGACGGCAGATAATCAAACAGGTTTGGTTTCAGCTTTTGTCGGTGGGCAAAATTACAAACAAACACAATTTAATCGCGCATTAAACAGCCAACGACAAATCGGATCACTGGTGAAACCCATCGTTTATTTATCGGGTCTGCTGTTCGGCTTTAAAGACGATAAAAAAATAACTCCGGTCACAACCTTAACAGATCAGTATTTTGAATGGCGCTATGATACGAACGACAAAAAAAAATGGGCTCCCGAAAATTATGATAAAAAATTTCGCGGTGAAGTTCCATATTATTTCGCCTTGAAAGAAAGTATAAATTCACCCACGGCACAAGTCGCATACCTTGTGGGCCTTGAACATATTATTGATACCGCACATTTGTTGGGTCTGACTTCAAAAATTGAAAGTGCTCCTGCGATTTCATTAGGCGCAAGCACACATTATCCGTTTGAAATTTTGCAAGCCTATACAACAATTGCCAATTTTGGCCGGTTTCAAAAATTATCTTTTATTAAAAAAATCCAGAACTCAAACAATGAAAATTTATTTCAATTTGAATCTAAGCCTGAACAAAAAATTGATCTGACCAAATCCGCAGTTCTGGTCGGAATGATGAAAGAAACTTTAAATTCTGGCACTGCAAAGTCAGCAAAAATTTATGGATTTAAAAACCCCGCTGCCGGAAAAACCGGAACAACTTCGAACGGTAACGACGCATGGTTCGCAGGATTTACCCCGCAGTTAACAACTGTTGTATGGCTGGGATTCGATCAAAATCTGGCAACACATCTAACAGGCGCCAGTGGAGCCGTTCCGATCTGGGCTGAACACATGAAAAAAATGACAGCGATTTATTCTGCTGATGACGATTTTAAATGGCCCGACACAACAGAGAAAAAAATAGTTGAATCAGAAAATGTAAAAGAAAAAGTGGAATTAATTTTTGAAAAGTAATTTTAATTAATTCCAAACGAAAAAAACCTGCTCGTCATGAGCAGGTGGAGTACTGAATTTAATTTTTTCTGATTTTTATGAATTCTTAATACTTAGTTGTGACCACGAACAGAATTGCTTCTTGTCGTTGTTGGACCGCTGCTAACGCCCGTGTTTTGATTGCTCATCGTCCATTGCTGCTGCTGAACTGATTGCTGAACATTGCCACCACCGCGAGTTTGATTCGCATTCAACTGTTGTTGGTTTTGCTGTTGTGTTTGAACTGCTTGGCCATTTCTTGAATTGCGAGTGCTATTATCAAGTTGTTGTTGCTGCTGAGCTTGCTCGACTGTTGATGGCACTGTCATTGAATTCATAATTTTTGTCATGTTTGGCAAATATGAACGTTGATAATAACTGAATGATGATTGATCGCCAGTTTCACGCAATGTTTGTTCGATCAGCGCTGAATATGCCGTTGATTGGTTAGCCACTGTTTGCTGATCTTCACGGGTACGATTTAACTGTTCAAAATAAGCCTGTGGATTATTTTGTTTTGATAACTCATTTAAAGTTTTATAACCTTGGCTGACACGATTCGCAGGAGTAGAAGCTTGGTAACGAACTGCATCCATTGTGATTTCTTTAATACCACGATACTGCTCTGGCACATCAGACATTAATGATTGTAAGACCTCAAGAGCTGCTTGGCTGTTTGGGCCATCTGTATATAGAGATCTTGCTAATGGTGCGCTAATCATTGATTTAAAAAATTTATTCACAACACCTTTTGGAATTGAGTTTTTTCCATCAAATTTGCTTAATGCTGTTGTAAATTCTGTGGCTAAACATTGAAGATCTTTTTCACATTTGTCTTGAATGTCTTGCATTTTATCTTCAAATTTGACAACGCGCTCGTCTTCTTTTTCTTTTAATTTATCGCGTTTTTCTTGGGCTAAACGATCGCGTTTCTCGGCGCGAGTTTCAGGTTTTGCAGCGTCTTCTTTTTTCTCTTCAACGGGCTTTGCAGATTCTGTCGTTTTTTTCTCAAGCTCTGCAATTCGCGCCGTTAATTTATTATAGTCTTCAAGTTTTAACAAAACAGATGGTGCCGCAGATTCGCCGCAATCTTTGCATGCTCCCGCTGCTGTTGTTGCTGCTTGAGTTTTTGCAGTTTCAACTTTTTGCAATCCTAATAATCTGGCCATTTCTTTATCGCGATCGTCTTCGCGTTTTTGCAAAGCGACTTCTGCTGATACGGGTTTTTCTGATGACAGGTCAAATGCACCGCTATTTTTAGACGATGTTTGAAATGCGTAGTTGCCAGCAAGCACTGTAAATAAAGCCGCTGTTAAAAACCATTTTTGTTTTCCTAAAGATACCTGTTTCATAAGAACCTCCGTTTAAGTTAACCATCTTGGCCAACTTTATTTATCCTGTGTTGCAGGAATTTATTGAGTTACATACAGATATAAAGCACAACCGGGGCCATGTATCAGGTTGGTGCAAACGCTATAAATAACTAAAAATACAGAGGTATTTTAAATAAAAAAAATGTTTTAGATTGAGATGCCTGACAAACTTTTAAAGCCTCAGACTGAGAAACTAAAAATTCACATGTGTTTTCAATGATATAAAAATGATTGCAGAAATAATCTCAGATTGAGAAGTGACACTCTCAGGCCCCAGAATCTACTTTGACTGAATTACTGTTTTGAACTTCCGATAGACACGCAAAAGCTTTCTGAACCCAGATTGCATTTACACGGGCTCGGTTTGCCATCTGAACATAGGCCCGTTTTTTTGTACGTATACAATGGCTTTGCGACAAAAACAACGGCAGCTACACCCAAAAGTCCGAACATCCACGTCGTTGGCTTTTTATACCAGACTGTTTCTTCTTTTTTATCTTTTGCGCTGTCAATTTTCTGAGTCGATTCAACTGCTGACGCTGCAGATTTCTTTTTTTCGTCTTTGGCTTCAGCGACAGGCTTATCTTTTGACTTTTCAACTGACGGCTTTGTAGCTTCAGCCAATTTAGCCACTGCTGCTGTACAGCTGACACCCGGATTAACTTCTGATTCTTTAGAGTTTACACATGAACATTTCAGCGATTCAGGGTTAACAGGCTGACCGCTTTTGCAACCCGGATTTTTTGACAAATATTCAGCAATAAAAATTGTTCGACGCTGCATTTGATCGCAAGCACCCCAAAAATCTGCTGAATACTTTTTATTCTCAGACGACGCAGCTTCGCAAGCTGATTTAGCTTTTCCGATTTCTGTATTAAAATTTTCTCGAATTTCTTTCAATTTATTCAGCAACTGATCGCTAAAATTACCCTTTGTAAATGCCTCTGATAATTCTTTATTCTGAAATTTTAATATTCCTGAAATAAAATCTTTGGTGGCTGCTAAATTTTCAGATTGATCTTTTTTCAGCTGATCTGCGATTTGAGCCTCATTTAATAATATATTGTTGGCCTCATATCGACCTTGAAATTTATTTTCGTCTTTTAAAAATTTAACTTTTGTTCCTAAATGAGCGTTACGCTCGCAAGGGCCTTCATAGTGTGTTGCTATTTGAAAATCAGCTTTCCCTGGAGTGATACAAGTAGGTTGCCCGTTCGGCGCACCGAACACCAGCGGGTTACAAGAAATCTGAGGGCTTTTACAAAAAGTAGCTGCCGACGCAAACAAAGAATCATTCGCATAATTATCTTTAATTTTATTTTGATCACAGATTTTACCTGTGTATTGTGTGACGTACCCCGCAACTAAACAATCTTGTCCTGATTGAGCCTTGTTTGCTGCCTGCGCGTCAGCTATAAAAAATTGAAATAAAGAATTTGTCGGACTTGATTTTTTAGATTTAATTTTGTCGATCTGAAATAGAACGGATCTTGCGTCATTCCACAGTAATCGCATATTTAAGATATATTCTGCACGCTGAATTTCAGTCATCGATTTTAATACTGTGGCTGAAATTGCTGGATATTGAAATATCGATTTTTGTAAACCGTCAGGGCTATCTGTTTTTTTGCGAAGACGTAAATTTTCACTGTAAACTTTTTCAGGTAAATTGTTGAAATTGATAAAATCTTCTGCAGACAATTTTATACCGTCAAATTGCGCATAAACATTAGGATCACCGTAAATGTTCACTGAAATTAATTCGCCATTTTGTAAAATACGCACAACGGGAACCTCTTCGCCATTTGTATTTTTCGAACTGCTGACTTCAAATTCAGGCATTCGTTGGTCACCATTTGATTTAACGAATTCATTGATTGAATTTAATGATTCAACTGGAAATAATTTTTTATTTTTTTGATAAAATTCACTTACAGTCATCGATTTATTCAAACCTGATTTTAAAAATGCAGTTTGAATTTCTGATTTGGATATTAATTGTTGATGCTTTTCAGCGGCCGCTCCTTGAGCAACTGGCAAAAATACGAATGAAAAAATAGCTGAGATTACAATTGTGTTTGATAGTATCTGAAATGCTAAATTCAATTTTTTAAACATCATAAACCTCATATTTATTTGCTCGGCGTAAATACACCATTCAATCGACCGAACACATGCGGTTTTCCGTATTCATTGGCCTTGCCAGAAATCGATGATCCGCTCAACTGGCCCTGAACTTCTAAACCTTCGGGATTAATATTAAATGAACCATCATTATTAATTTTACCACCACCTAATTTTAATGGATAGCCGTGGATGACGAATTCTCCGCTTGTTATTGTATTGTTGCCATCAACTGTGAAATCAAATGCACCTGCCATGTAAATACCACCATCTGGAGGACCTCCGCCCGTTGCAGCATTATCGATATCGTCATTTCCTGTAATTGGCTTTCCCATTTCCGTTAAAGCAATATTTCGTGCAGCAATGCGCTCTTCGTGATTCGACATTTCAACCCGACCAACGTATCGGCCTTTAAATGATTTTGGTAAACCACCTGTCGTGCCGCCCGCTACAGAGCCGCCACCATTTGCAGCGAGTGTCTCGGCATTTTTTTTATCTTTGGCTTTGAAATATTTCAGGCCTGCTTTAACAAGCAAAAACGCGACTAATGCAGCTACGCCAACCTTTAATACATCGATAAAATTTTGGTTATCAAAAAATGAACTTTTGCTTTGCGGAGTTTTTTCATCGCATATATTGTCTTCTGTTACAGCTTCAATTTTTTTAATTAATTTTTGAGCTGCGTCTTTTTCATATAAACACGCATTACCGCGGTCTTGAACATGGCATTCGCACAATTTTAAATCGTAATCAGCACTGCCGGGTGTACACACATTAAAAACAAAATTGACCATTCGGCGCTCAGCATTGTTTTTACAGCCATTTTTTTCAGAACCCAATTCACCTGACTCGACATCACTCTTCGTTGAAGTACTGTTTCCTGGCATCATGACAGAATTACAATATGAGTTCGTAAAAATTTTTAATTGCTTCGTATTTTTTTCAATTTCTGAATTAATCCATTTTTTATCATCGTCACTGCTCTTTTTACAACTTTCCTGAGCGGCTAAAAGTTTGACTAAAAAAATATTTGTCGAAACCCCGTCACCTATAATTTTGTTTTTTACAGTTTTTGATTTTGGATCAAAACTTTGCAATTTCAAAGCTTGTTCTTTTTTAATGACTTCCGTTGAATCAATTAATTTTTGAATTTCACATTTTTCAGTTTGTTTTTCAGCGGCTGGAAATCGGCTTTGTGCTAACGCCAAATCAGACCAACTGATAAAAAAAATTGCGGCCAATATAAAATTAAAAATATTTTTGTGTTTCATAAGTGCCAGATCGGCCGATTGAATAAGAAAATTTAATTTATTTAGGACTTACGGCCAAAGGCCTAGTCTGGTTGGTCTGGCTTAATTAAACTTCAACAGTCTGCCCGTCGTAAGCAAAGTTCCATTTCAAATTTTCGATTTTTTTTGATTGACTGATTTTTTCAAATTGAATTTTGGCTTCATCCACCAGTGCCTGAATATCCGAAATAGAAAAACCAGGATCATGATGAGCCAACAGAACTTGTTTGATATTATAAATAGAACAGATTTCAAAAGCACGATCAAAAGTTCCATGCCCCCACCCTTTTTTTTCGGTCATCTCAGCTTCTCGATATTGTGCATCGATATATAAAAAATCTGCGCCTTTAAAAAGCCCCGCATCACGACCTAATTCTGCCTCAGAAATACGATCTGCTTCGTGATCGACGGCATGAGCATAAACTTTGCCTTTTTTCTCGATTCGAAAACCATAACATGCATCCGGATGATCCAGTTTGTACGGCGTCACATCGAAACCGTTGATCTGTGTTTTTTCGTAAGGCTGAATTGAATGAAAATGAATCTTGCATGCCAAATGTTCGTAACTCATCGGAAATAGTGGTCTAGAAAATAAACCGCGAATCATTTTTTCACAATCTGCTTGAACAGCATAATAATGAATTTCTTGACCCTGAACAAAATGCTGTGGAAAAAATGGCAAACCCATTATGTGATCAAAATGAAAATGCGTCATCAAAATATGGTGCTGATTTCGTTCAGGGTGATGCTTCATTAAATGTTCACCATAAACTTTGATACCAGAACCGCCATCAATAACAATGTGATCACTGCCATAGCGCACCTGAACGCAGGTTGTATTTTGCCCGTAACCACAAATATCAGTTATTGGCTTTGAATTTAAAAAAGTTTCAATATCATCTACGGATTTGTATCCAGAATTAACAAATCGCTTCAAAATATTTTGAATGTGTTCTTTGTTTTGTTCCAGACTATTGGCTGCAGGTAACGACCCACGAACGCCCCAATATTTTATTTTCATTTGATTAGTGTAATTAAAACTAATTTTAGTTCAATAAAGATTTTTACCGACAACAACCCTTAGGCTTGCTATCCTCAGAACATGGAACTTCGCCGCTATAAAGACATCATTGCAATTAAAATATCACCAGATTCGACTGGACCTGAAAATTATGTGGCCTATCACTCCAGAAATCTTGAAGTTGCCGAAGTCACCCCCGAAGCATTTCTTGAGATGACTCCGATCACTTTAACAACCAGTGATGCACCAGAAATAGAAAATTTAAAAGACGCTGACGCTCGTGAACAAATCGAATCGTGGAACAACGACGACAATTTTCAAGGACGCCATGGAGAAATAAAATTTGGTATCCGCGCAGTGACCATCAACGTCACACAAATTTGTAATTTAAAATGTCATTACTGCGCTGCCGGTGGTGATGGTACCTACGGCGATCCTGTGGCTAAAATTTCAATTGAAAAAACATTGCCTCAATTAAAGTTTTTTATAGATCAACTCAAAGAAAATCAAAAATTCACAATCAGTTTTGTCGGCGGTGAACCGCTATTATACACCGAAGCCGTCCTCAGTATTTACAATTACGTGCTCGATTTACAAAAAACTAAAAATTTTCACCCGATTTTTTCTTTAACAACAAATGCTACATTAATTACGGATCGCGTCCGCGACATACTCAGCCAGATGAAAATCCACATCACCGTCAGCCTTGATGGCGATGAAAAAACCAATGATATCGCACGCCCTTCCAAAGACGGCACAAGCTCTACAAAATTAACTGAGTCAGGACTTGAACAGCTGGCAAAAATTCATAACGACATCGGATCATTCGGCATCAGCGCCGTTTCAACAAAAGAAAATATGAATGTCGTCGAAACCTATAAATATTTTAAAACATTTAATCCCGACTGGTACGAATTTAATTTTTCGTACATCGAAAAAAATCAATCCGCACAAACTGAATATTTAAAACAAATGAATCAAATTGCAAAAATGGCTTACACTGATGGCGGCGAAGTCGCTCTCCGAAAAATTAAGTCTTTTGATTTGTATTTTAAACTATTGGATGACCAACAGCGGATCGAAAACCACTGCGGTGCTGGTAAAAGTTACTTGATGATTGACGCCCGAAACCAAGTTTATACTTGCCCTTGGGTTGTTGGCGAAAAAGACGAAATAGTCGGCACAGGTGCAGTTTTAAACCACCAAAAGCTTGAAAAGTACCAGAAGCCCTTGATTGAACTGAATAATTGCCAAACCTGTTGGGCCAAATATTTGTGCGGTGGCGGTTGCATGTTCATTCACCGTGCCCACACTGGCGATAAACACACCAAAGATAATTTGTTCTGCGAACGCACAAGGGGCTTGATTTTAACAACACTTATGTATTATAAATTAAGCAGGGAGTAACTTTATGAAAAAAAATCACATCAAAAAATTGAAGCCGATCAAGTCTACTGATTCTGTGATTAAAACTCGCGATACAGGTATCGCTTGTATTCCTACTGGAAACCCTCCCGATTCTTCTTTGTAATCCATAACTTATGGCAGCACCTCCATCGCTGGATCAAAACCTTAAATATCCAGCTTGGGTTTATTTAACAGCTAAAATTTTATTCGCACTTTTGGCCTCGGCCATTGTTTCTTCGTTTAAATTAGATTTCATCGAAAGTTATTTCTACGATATCCGCGTTCGCACAGAATCTTTTTTAAGTTTTAATAAAATCCAAGATCCCAAAATAGTTTTAATACATATCACAAGCAAAACGGTTGAACGTTACCAAGGTTTCCCGACATATAAAGATCACGCCGATTTTTTAGCAAAAATTGAAAACCAAAAACCTCGATATATATTGTATGACTTCAGAACCAAAGACGGTGAAATTCGCGATTTCAATGTTGATAGCGACGGCGATCAGCCCGAGAAAAAAATATTTGCAGACGTCGCAACCAGTATTGCAGATTTCCATATTTTAACAGATGAGCTGGAAATGAAGGGCGAAACAGGTAAAACAAAATTAAATCCACCGCTGGATAAAATCAAAGTTTCACCCGCCGCAAAAACATACGATACTATTTTATTCGCCAAAGACGGCGTCAGCCGCAGATTGATGATCAGCTACCAAGATCAAAAATTATTGTATCCAGTGATTGCATCGTATTATAATCCACAAATTCAAAATACCGAAAAAATTCGCGGACAATTTGAATTGCTGGATTCAGCCCAAGCGTATGTTCATTTTCATCCCACAGGCACATTTCCATCGTATTCGTTCGAAGACGTTATCGACGGTAAAATTCCAGCGCAATTTTTAGCAGGTAAAATAGTAATCCTTGGCACAGACACTGGCAAATCCGCCAAAGAATATGTGACGACTCCGTTTTCACGCGAAGTGAACGCCATGACCTCAAGCGAATACCACGCCAATGTTTTTCAAACTTTAATTGATAATAATTCTCCGATCAGATTACCAAATATTTTTAATATTATACTGACATCATTAATTTCAATTTTAACTGTGTATGTTGTCTTGGCGCTAAAGCCTTCGCGCGGGCTTTT
>CANBND010000017.1 GCA_947370945.1 Pseudobdellovibrionaceae bacterium
GTTCACAAAAAATGCATCTTTTGAAAAACATAGCTGATTTATATTCTGATCAAAGGATTTATGTAAATTAATTTCTTCCAGATATCTGGGTACACCACCAAATAACAATAAATAATTTAAAATTTCAAAATCTGACCGTTTTTCTTTAAAAAAACATTTACTCTCGAAAGATTTCATTTTTAACAAATTAAATTCAGCATTAATTCGACCATACAAAGCTTTCGATTTGATGACGTTTTTAACCATGTACGAAGAAACGGAGCCACACATAACGATCATCACGTTTAAAAATTTCCAATATTTATCCCAATAATATTTAATCAGAGAGATTAACTTGGTTTGACCACAAGCCATCCAAGGGATTTCGTCAAAAACTATAAATATTTTATTTTTTTTATTCTGATTTAGATACTCTGTCAGATAATCAAAAGCCTGCGACCAATCTGCCCATGCCATATTTTTTAAATTAAAGTCTTTGTGCTGATCACTGAATTGCTTTAAAAACCATTCAATTTGCTTTTCTGTAGCTTGGTGCTCGAGAGCCTCAAATAATAGGTTTTTTTTTGATTTTGAAAAGGCTTTTAAAAGGTAGCTTTTGCCAACCCGACGACGACCGTAAAAAGCAACTAAGGACGCAGGCTTCTTATTCCATAAATCTTGTAGATTTTGCAATTCTGAATAACGACCGATAACTTCATTTCCGCTATATTTGTTCATTTAACTAATATAGCGGAAATGCTATTTTAAACAAGCCTATTTCCGCTATATTTATTGATACAACTTAAATAGCGAAAATCAGTTTCAAAAACTATTTTTTCATCGTCTTCGTCAAAGTCTCAATTTGGCTTAATGACATCATTTGCTTCATAGTTTTATCTAGACCTTCGTTAGATCCGTCTAAAAAGATCACATTTCCTTTTCCAGTTTCAGCAAAGTGCTTGATCGCGTCTGTCCACATTGAAAATAAAATAAACGAGCTGTCTAATCCTGCTGCGCGCATTTGTTCTGCGGCATGCGACATACCTTTAGCAACTTCTTCACGAAACAGCGCCACACCTTGACCACGCATTTGCGCAGCTTCACGTTCAGCATCTGCAGAAATTTTAATAGCCAAACCATCAGCTTCAGCATTTTTAGTTTTACGAATTAACAAAGCCTGCGCTTCATTTTCTGCGGCGGCTTTTAAATTACTTGATGCCACGACTTGAGCCATTGACTGCATAATTGTTTCATCAAAAGTAATATCGTTTAACTGCATATCAATCAGATGATAGCCCCAAGATTTTAAATCTTCGTCCAATTGGTCTTTGACGGCATTCACGATATCACGACGTAAAGCTAAAATTTCATTTTGTTTTTTTGTCGCAACAAATCCACGAACGCTGCCTTCAACCGTGCGATTCAATGTTTGCATTAATGATCCGAAATCAATAAATTTAAACGCTACGTTTTTAATTGTTTCTTCGGTTTGATCAATGACGGCGTACAATAACATGGCTTTGAAATTTACATTGGCCTGATCAAAGGTGATCGCTTGAAATTGCAATTCGATCGATTGGTTTTGAATTGAAACCCGGCGCATGATGACTTCTAAAAATGGAATCTTGAAGTTTAAGCCTGGATACATAATACGTTTGTATTTTCCAAACATTGTCACAACAGCAATTGTGCCCTGATTTACAGTCGCAAAAGCGCCACCGACGACAGCCACAATGAAAATTAAAACTATAATTCCAAACATTCCGATGCCTTCTAACATATTATTCTCCTTTGAATAAAATTTTAATGACGATAGAATAGCACCTTGAAAAAAAATATCCTCTCTGGGTGAGTCAAAAATAGACTCGTGCATCATCAACACGTTATATTACTTTATGCCTGATCAAAGTTTAAAACCTATGCAATCACTCACCTTAGCCGAGGCTCAGCGTAAGATTATGGATTTGATGGCCATCAGCGATCGTTCTGTAAAACAAATTACAGATAAATTATCACCCGTGACCGAACCCGAAATATTAATCCAAGCTTTAGACTGGATGCGCGCGCAAAACTGGAACCCGACGTCTGAAAAATTGCAAAGCCATGTTATTGAAAACCTAACTCGAAAAAATAAAGGTCAAACGGCCATCAACGAAAAACTAAAAAACCTAGGCCTTGATACAGTTCAAATTGAACCCGAAATAGAGCTTGAAAAGGCCTTGCAGGCCGTAGAAAATAAATTCGATAAACCTGAAATTGCTGAAATGAATTTTAAATCTGCACAAAAAGAAAAAATGCGTATGTTGCGTTTTTTATCAAGCCGCGGATTTGATGAAGCAATTGCAGATCAAATTTTAAATACTTATTTTAAAAATGCCACCAGCGAGGACATTTATGATGAAGAGTTCTGAAATCCGCAGCACGTTTATTAATTATTACAAAAAAAATAATCACACACATGTGGCCAGTTCAAATTTAATTCCTGAAAACGACAACACATTATTATTTGCAAATTCAGGCATGGTGCAATTTAAAAATTCATTTTTAGGTCTTGAAAAACGCGATTATGTGCGCGCAGTCAGTTCACAAAAATGTATTCGCGCCGGCGGAAAACACAACGATCTGGACAACGTCGGATTCACTGCGCGCCATCATACTTTTTTTGAAATGTTGGGTAATTTTTCATTCGGTGATTATTTCAAAAAAGACGCCATTCATTACGCTTGGGATGTTTTAACAAACGAATATAAAATCCCGAAAGATAAATTGTACGTCACGTGCCATATCTCTGACGACGAAGCCGCAGACATTTGGCACAAACAAGAAGGTGTACCCAAAGATCGTATTTTTCGTTTTGATAAAGATAATTTTTGGCGCATGGGCGATGTGGGACCTTGCGGTCCCTGCACAGAAATTTTTTATGATCACGGTAGCAAAGCCGGTAAAGAATCTGATCCCTACAAAGGAATCGCTGCCGGCGAAGACCGTTACGTCGAAATTTGGAATCAAGTTTTCATGCAGTACGACGAAACCAGTCCCGGAAATTTAATTTCATTACCAAAACCCTCTGTCGATACCGGAATGGGCTTTGAACGTTTAGTTGCAGCCCTGCAAGGTCAATTTTCAAATTACGATACCGAATTATTTGCGCCGTTATTAAATGTGGCTTCGAAAATTTCAAAATTAGATTACGTCACTGATCCCGAAGTATTGCGCACACAAAAAGAAATTTTTGACCGCGTATCTGCGATGCGCGTATTGGCCGATCACACACGCGCAGTTTCATTTTTATTGGCTGACGGCGCATTGCCATCGAACGAAGGCCGCGGTTACGTTTTACGACGTATCATCAGGCGTGCCGTTCGCTACGGAAGAAAACTTTCAACTGAGAATTCTTTTTTGACTCCGATGTCAGAAACCTTGATTGCGCAGATGTCAGATTTTTACCCAGAGCTTAACACACGCAAAAATCATATTTTATCCACAATCAAAGACGAAGAATCACGGTTTCTGCAAACACTGGATAACGGGACCAGTATTTTACACGACGAAATTAAAAAATTAAAATCGCAAAATCAAAAATCAGTCTCTGGCGAAATTTTATTTAAAATGTATGACACCTATGGATTCCCGGTCGATTTAACCAGTCTAATGGCGGCTGAATCTGGTTTAACTTCTGATGAAACAGCTTTTGATAAAATCATGCAGTCATCAAAAGAAAAAGCAAAATCAACATGGAAATCAAAATCATTAAAATCTGATGAAAAACATGTGATCGAATTTGGTCAAAAATTTTCTTCTGCACATCCTACAAAATTTTTAGGCTATGATTCATTACATACAAATTCAAAAGTTTTGGGCCTTTCAAACGGATCAACAGAAGCCCAAGAATTAAAAACCAATGAATCTGGCTTTGTGATTTTAGACCAAACCACGTTTTACGCTGAAGGCGGCGGCCAAGTCGGTGATCACGGAATTTTAACCGCAAAAAATTTCAAAGCCTTAGTTCACGACTGCATCAAACAAGGAAATTCTTTTTTACATCAAATTGAAATTACCGAAGGTGCATTGAAAATAAATGACACCGTCACTACAGAAGTCGATAATATCGAACGCAGACAAACGATTGCTAACCATTCAGCAACGCACTTGATGCATGCCGCTTTAAGAAAAGTTTTAGGAAATCATGTGACCCAAGCCGGATCATTGGTTGATACAACAAAAACACGTTTCGATTTTACACATAATAAACCTGTGTCATCGGACGAAATTAAAAAAATCGAAGACCTTGTGAACGCAGAAATTTCAGCAAGCCACACCGTATCTGCCGAAGTGATGTCACACAAAAAAGCGATCGACAGCGGAGCTATAGCACTGTTCGGTGAAAAATATGGAGACGAAGTTCGGGTGTTAACAATGGGTAACACATCAACAACTGATAAAGCTTTTTCCATAGAACTGTGCGGTGGAACTCACGTGAAAAATACGTCACAAATTCGTGCGTTTAAAATTATGTCTGAATCTGGCGTTAGTGCCGGTGTTCGACGCATCGAAGCCATCACTGGCGATGCGGTGATCGAATATTTTATGCAAAATACATCTGATATCAAGCTTGCTAAAAATGCTGCGGGTGTTGCCACTGATAAATCATTAACAACATGGATCGATGACAAAAAAGAAGAAATTAAATTATTACAAAAAGAGATTCAAAAAATTCAATCCGGTCAAATTAACGTCGATGAAATTTTTAAATCAGCCAAAGAATTTAATTCAACAACCGGCCCCGCAAAATATATTTTTGCAGATTTGGCACTGGATGACCGTGAAGTTTTATCGCAAGTGTCTGATCAATTAAAAAATAAAATTCAAAAAGGCATTGTTGTTGTTGTTGGACTTGGCAAAAATGGAAGTGATTCTACGCACCCCGTGATTATTTCGGTTTCAAAAGATTTAACAACGCAATTCCAAGCGGGAACTTTATTAAAAGATTTCGCGCAGATTTTGGGAGGCAAAGGTGGAGGTCGCCCTGACTTTGCACAAGGTGCCGTGCCCGATCGCACAAAAATTAAAGAAGCTAGTGATTTTTTAAATCAGAAAATTTTAAGTTAATCTCAGGAGATCCTATGTTAAAAATATTTTTAGCACTTATAATCTGTATCATTTCTGCAAACGTATTTGCGCTTTCAAACTCGCAACCTGCTGAAAAAAAATCTCACGAATCTGTGGTTCAGATACTTGTTCCCGGCCCTGATCAGGATGGATCTATTGTTGATGGCCTTTGCAATGCAACTGTTATTAACTCAAGAACACTGATCAGTGCAGCACACTGTTTCGCAAGAAGCACAGTTTTAAACGGAGAGGCTTTTAAAATTGAGGTCGGCGCCTATAAATATATTGAAAAAAATGGCCAGATCATTCGAATCGGCTATGCCGTTAAAAATAAATTTTCACGAACGGCAAAAGTTCAATTCATAACAGGAGTCAATCCGCAGTCAGTACAAATACCGCCAGATTTAGATATTGTTTCTGTAAATCTTGATCAAGATTTATTATTGCCTGCAGATTTTTCTTTCGCCACATTGTGGCCAACAACTTTGCCCAACCTAGATCAAAATTCAAAAATAAATATTGTCAGTATAAATCCAATTGAAACTATTTCTAACAATGACACCAAACAATTTGCGTACTTAAATTCATTCACACAAAAAAATTATCAAATTTAATCTCGATCAATTTCAAGAGTTGCACCCGGCGACAGCGGCGCCGCTGTTTTTGCTTCGATCAATGGACAAGAATATCTTATAGGAGTCGTCAAAGTGGCCGCTTAAAATAAATTTGCTTTAAACTTTGATTTATATTTCATTGAATAAATAATTGCTACTGACAGCTTAACTGTGGCAACTGATTTTTCACAGCTGCAAACCAGCCCTTCAACATGTCTGTTGAACTGGCTTCACAGAAATCAATTTTATTTGTCGAGCAGCCATCTGAGCCTGAACCCAAATCATGTGTTTCGGTGCTAGTAACGATCTGCGCATAGCCTGATATGTAGACCATCGTGCAAACCTGTCCAGCCGGCATTTTATTTTCGGTTTTACAAACACTCGATGACTCTATAATTCCGTGCAATTCAGATAGTAGTGCCGCTGATAAACAATATTTTTTTTGCGACGAATCCACTTCTATGGATTTGATAATTTCACCACTTTGATAATTCAACGAATATGAATTTTGACTGATCACCGTGTAAGTTTTTAAATTTTTTTGTACAGAAACATTTTCGGCCGATGTAAATTGTATAGACTGGATATTTTCATTGGCTAAATTTGCGATCGCATTCAAATTCGTGTTGTTTTTTGATTGTTCAGAAGGCTTGTCATTTAACTTTTCACAGTTTTGATAGCTTAATAAAATAATTACAGAAAAAACAAAACCTAGAATAATTTTTCTCATGCAGCTTTCCTTTCGGACTCAATAGCCTGAGCTTCCGTTTTAGCGCCACATTCACTGCAAAACTTTGCAGCCGAAATCATGACATGTTTGCAGGATACACATTCGACACCACCCACAATCAGCATTTTCTTTTTTGGAGCGTCTTCTTGTTCGTAAATATCGACCAGATTTCTGTCGTTCCATTTTTCAACTTCGCGCAATATCCGCCAAGAATTAAATAAACTTTGAAATTCTTTCAGTTCAAATTGCAACAAGACTTGATTGGTTGCAGATACTGATTTTCGTTTGCAAAACAAACCAATGGCTTCCAAAGAGGTCAGCTGACCTGATCCAAAACTGATGCCGTAATCTTTGAAAAAGTCTGTCACTTCGTTCAAATCACGACTGACAATACCCATTTTGTCGGCATCACATTTTTGAAAAGCCATCAATAAAATATTTAAGACATTGAAATTAATTTCATCGGGCTTTAATAAATTTTGTTTGTTACCTTTATAATAATAATATTGATAAAATTCGAAAAATGCTTCAAGCGCTGCTAAATCATTTATTTTAAACGCAGCAATTTCTGGTTTTGACATGACGTCATCTTCATCTTTAGGAGTCATGATATATTCGCCTAATTTTAATTTAACTAAAATTTGCGTCACCTGCTCTATTCGCTTTATACTTTCACCAAAAATTCTCTGCGAATATTGCCGGAATGTCGCCCAGTCCACTTTGCAGCTTGCGCCTTCGATCACACCTTTGTGTTTCATAGCATGAAACACAACACCAAAAACTCTTGGTATTTCTTCGGCTGCGCAGGCGACCATATCTTTATCAGATTTTTTATTTTTAATTTCAGTCATCGCCCACTTCAAACGCTCAATTGAAGTTTTAATAAATGTTTTATAAATTTGATGGAAGCTTTCATACTGACTGCGGAAGGCTTCGATGGGAATTTCAACAACTTTTGTTTCTTGCGAAGCCATTGCCGAATACGTGTACTGAGGCATACCCAAAACAATTGGATCAGCGAATACAAAACCTGTTGATACTGTCATGACTTCAACATTTTTTTTATTTTTGAAAAATTGCAAACTCAATTGACCCGATTGTACGATGTAAACTGTTTGAATCTTATCAGATTCTTTGAATAAAAATTCACCGCGTTTTAATTGACGAGCATTTGACATATTCTCATATCGACACGAACGTACTATTTCTAAAGAAAAAACGACTGAAACAGACTGAATATTTTAAACTATTGGGGAAATATTGTAAAAAAGTCTGTCCGTATCAATATGATACGCTTTAAATCGGTGCCTCGTTCGAATAAAATTTACGTTTCAAATCGACTTCAACCTGAGCTATTGTTGATTTTAATAATACGTTAAACATTTCATCGGCATTGATTTTATACAATTCAGACAGCTTACGTAATGTATGCAACGGGGGTTGCGAAACGCCACGCTCCCAATTCGAAATGAACTGAGACGTCGAATAACCTAATTTCTCGGCGATATCTTTTTGTGACAATCCTGTTACTAGACGTTTTTGTTTTAAAAATTGTGCTAACTCAAATGATTCTGATTCTGTCATAAAACCCTTCGGTAACCATCTTGGCTACATCTTGCTTTAACAAAATTTTAACAGGGTTTTCTGATAAACTAAATAATATTTTTGATAAAATAAAAAAAAAGGCCTGTTTCCAGACCTTTTTTTTAAAATGTTATTAATGTCATTCTGTCTTGTCGAAAAACAAGACAAAAATCCAAAAAATATTTTAACGTTTTGAGTACTGACCACGGCGACGAGCACCACGGATACCGTATTTTTTACGCTCAACCATACGAGGATCGCGCGTAACAAAACCAGCTTTTTTCAATTCGCCCTTAAATTCAGGATTGAAAGCGATTAATGCACGAGTCACACCGTGACGAATAGCTCCGGCTTGGCCAGATTCTCCGCCACCAGCAACCATAACTGTTAAGTCAAACTTACCAGCCTGATTTAACAATTCGATCGGCTGCATGATCACCATACGTGATTGCATACGAGTTAAGTAAGCATCAGACGTTTTTCCGTTGATACTTACATTGCCTTTTCCAGGTTTTAAATAAACACGAGCAGAACTTGTTTTACGTCGTCCTGTTGCATAAAAGAATTTTTCAGCAGCTGCCATTTTCTATCCCTTTTCCTATGATTTCTGAGCTTTAGGCTTGATTGTGTAAGCTTCTGGTTTCTGAGCCGCATGAGGATGCTCAGCACCTGTGTAAACTTTTAATTTTGTAATTAATGTCTTTGATAAAATATTTGTCGGAAGCATTCCGCGAACAGCTTCAGAAATAATGAACGTAGAATCTTGATCACGCATTTGTTCTGCTGTTTTTTCTTTTAATGAACCGAAAAATCTTGAGTGGCGATAATATTTTTTAGTAGTCCACTTGTTACCCGTCATTTCAATTTTATCTGAATTGATGATAACAACAAAACCGCCCGCATCAGCATGTGGCGTATACGTTGGTAAATTTTTACCACGTAAGATGTTCGCAACATGAGTTGCTATACGACCTAAACGCTGCCCTGAAGCATCAACGATGTGCCATTTTTGATTATTAATATAGTCTTCTGTTTTTGCATTAAAACTTTTCATACGTTCTCCAACCTAGTACTAAAATGAATGATTGTTTTAGAGTCCCAAGCACTTATTGTCAAGGTCTTGCGGATAGTAAACCTTCATTAAATATAGACCCTGAGGCTCGGCTGGCGGTCCAGCCTGTTTTCGATCACAGAATGCAATGATATCCGCCATATTTTCAGATTTTTGGTTTTTTCTGGCCAAAAGCAACTCGGTGCCCACAATATTTCGGACCATCTGTTTTAAAAAACCAGACCCTGTGATTGAAAATTCAGCAATATTTGGACGTAACCAGCGCCACTTGGCTTTATATATAGTCCGATCTGTGGTGGCCACATCGGTTCCGACCGACTGAAAACTTTTAAAATTATGGTGCCCGATCAAATATTTTGAACACTGATTTAGAAAATCTATATCAAGTGGTTGTTTTACATAACCCATAGTTCGGTGAAAAAAAGCACTGGGTATTTTTGAATTATAAATTAAATATCTATAGGTTTTTTTCTCTGCAGATAGCGTTGAATGAAATTCATCTGGTGCAATCCATGTTTTTTTAATCACAATTGTTGGCGGCAAAAATGAACCCACAGCACGTGATAAATTTAATCGCTTCAATTGCTCAACTGTCATCGTCGTATCGAAATGCGCGACTTGGTTAACAGCGTGAACGCCTGCGTCTGTACGTCCTGACGCACCCAATGCGATTGGATGTTTAAAAATTTTTTCAAGCGCATTTTCGACTGTGCGACTCAGACTTGGTTTTTCTATTTGATTCGTCTCACGTTCAAGACTTTGACGTTGCCATCCGCAGAAATCAGTTCCGTCGTAGGATAATGTGAATTTAATGCGTGTTTTTTTTTCGTTCATTTGTTTTAAAAATCGAAGCTGAGTCCGCTTTGGATATAATTCGATTGATAATCGAAAACATCTGACGAAACATTGACTGTTTTAAATTCTAAATTTAACCATAAATTACTAATACCGTATTCGCTGTCGAAATCGCTGGCCATTTCACGATCCATAGCTGTGATATTAAATAAAATTCCCGCAGCACCGTAAAAACCAGGTTCACCGATGGCATTAATTTTTGAACGGTCTTCACGTTTTTCGGCAAGGACCATGTACACTCCACCCCCTGCAATGTACGGAGCAAATAATTGTTTGTCTTTGTATTCAAACCGATACGCAGCGCCAACATATAATGGAATTGTTAAGAAAGAGAATTTTTCTATAGAGGATTTTGATGGATCAATCACCAAGCGGCCTTGACCTTGAGCGTACTGTGCAGCGAAACCCAATTGCAAACCCAGTTTGCCGCCCGATTCCGTGAAAAAATATTCGTAATCATAACCAATTGTTAATTTCGAGGCCCCTGAATAGATATCATTAAAACTGATATCTGACACGACACCGTTGACATCTGCAACTTGAACCGTGATGTCTGGATGATCTGCAGAACCCACACGAATATGACTGGATTCATTTTTTAATTCATGTTTTGTGTCGTAAATATAAACGCCGTCTTTATCAATCCGAGTTAAACCGTCAACGGCACCTGCATGTTGAGTTTTTTTCAAACCTGAATCAACAGCGAAAGTCTGCGCAGATAATAAAAAAATAAAACTGACGGCTAAAAATCTAATTAAATTTTTCACGGAATTTCCTTGAAGCAAAAAATGCACTTAATTTTTTACGAAAATTAAAGATACAAATCAGAGTTAATAGTAAAAACAAAAGTGCTGGTAAAATTCCATAATTTAATGCGATCCACGAAAAGCCCACCAATGGATACAATGCCGCACGCGTGATTGATTTTAAAATTTCAGAATTCGAAATAAACAAAGCTGCCTTAGGTCCCACATCATAATAAAATTTTACAAATTCAGCGCCGTATTTATTCGTTAATAAAAAAGTATTTCGAAATTGCCGGAAGATTTGAACTTCGGTGGCCATATCAGAACCAAATGCCGCCGTTGAAATAAAACAATGTTTGTCATCCAGAAGGCCTACGACTTCTGAAGTTTCTTTACACATTTTACTGGCATCAAGCGATGTCGTCGTAAAGCCAAAAATATTTTGCGCCAAATTCATTTGGCCTGCAAAAACGCAGTACCTTTCAAAATTCGTCAGACCCGTAATATACGGATCACCCTGCAATGACAAATCAGAAGTTGATGCAAAATTTTTAAAAACAGGTTGCACTTGACCATTACTGATACCTGTTGCTGTTATCCCTGCGGTTTGAACAAATGGAAAAAACGCGACAGCTTGAAATGCGGGTGAGCTGCTGGGGGGTGATGAATTGCTGAGTGGTGTCGGGTCACCTAAAATAACTAATTTTGAATCTCCGGTATCAAGTGCGTAAAAACACAAACCATAGCCGGCTGCTGCGCTGCTGGCACAGAATGGTTGCGAATGAAGCCCTGTGTTTGTTGTACTGATCGCGTGAAAGTTAACAGCTACTGCTAAACGTTCTGTGTTGGGGTCAATTGAACCATTTGCATTCTCATCGACATCGATAAAAAAAGATTTATCGTTCGCGACTGTTTGATCACCTGACGAAGTCATCGCACAGGTGCTATTCATACCACTGACACGACCACAGAATTCTGACCATGTCGTTGAAATCGAAACTGTAGCACCTGCTGCACCACCCGAAATTGTCGCAACAGAATTCACAGTTGTTGCATCGGCCACAGATAGCGTAATCGTTTTACCAGTTAGATCTGTTGAGCTTTGGACTGAAAAATTGACTCGAAGACCGGAATGAATATTTTTTTGATTACACGGCTTTAATCCGCCAGCAGTCTGATCAACACATGTGTTGCATGTTGAATTTGCGTCACCACCACCGGGACAGGCTCCTGTGGTTCCGGCGTATATTTTCTTTGCGGTAGAATCGAAATTACTGACTCCGCTAACACCAATTAAAGTTAATGCAGCAAAAATATTTACTGAAAAAAATAATCCAAAAATGAATGTCAGTGCTGCTTTGAACTTCACGCTGTTATTGCATCACGCGACCATAGTCGTGGCAACTCGAATTTATGACTTTTTCGGCGCTCGGTACGAATTTAATCGCAGAACAAATGTTCTGCGATTTGCAGACCGTTCAGCGCAGCACCTTTTTTAAGGTTATCTGAAACCACCCACATCAACCAGCGCTTCTTATTTTGAAGATCTTGATGAATTCGGCCAACAAACACGGGGTCTTCGCCGCTGACTTCTAGTGGCGTTGGGTAATCTGTATCCATCACAGCGATTCCATCGAAATCACCCATGGCATTTAGAATTTGTTGTTTCGTAATGTCGTCTTTTTTTAATGTCACCCAAACAGCTTCTGAATGACTGTTCAACGCAGGGATTCTGACCGTGAAGGCCGAGATATTTAAATCAGGCAGCGCCATAATTTTTTTGGTCTCGTTCATGATTTTAATTTCTTCTGTACAAAAACCATCGTCACCGAATGAACCAATTTGTGGAATACAGTTAAACAAAATTTGCTTCGGAAATACTTTGGGTTCCTGGTCAGGGTCTTGAAAATTTTGAGTTTGCTGCAAGAGCTCTTCATAACCCGGAAGACCAGCCCCGCTGACGGACTGGTACGTTGACACTGTCACATCATCGATACCGAATTTGTCTGATAAAGGCTTTAGCGCAACGACCAATTGAATCGTTGAACAGTTCGGATTTGAAATAATTTGTGGTTTCGAATTCTGATTTAACAAATTTCCGTTCACTTCTGGGACGACCAATAAAATCTCAGGATTCATGCGAAAAGCGTTTGAATTATCAATAGCGAAGGCTCCAGCGTTGACGGCTTCGGGCGCCCATTGTTTTGAAATATCATCACCGCTGCTGAAAAAAACCATATCAAGGCCATCAAAACAATTTGGTTTTAGAACTTGAACAGTCCAATCTTTACCATTCAGATTTAACTTTTGCCCTTCTGAATTTACGCTCGCGAAGGGACGAAATTCTGCGATGGGCTGAGTATATTCTTCTAAAATATTTATAAATGTTTCGCCAACGAAACCCGTAGCTCCGACAAGACCAATTTTTAAGGGGCGATTCCAAGTTTTCATTTAGTCCTCGTGTTCTTCTTGCAGGTCTTTTTCGTTGACTTGCGCGGGAGCATAAACACTGGCTGGAATTTGTTTGTGTTTTTTACCCAAACGTAAAATTCCAAATATCGCTCCAGTTAAGGCATAACCAAAAAACAAAACGAATAGCATTACTTCGGGGCGAAGTGCGACCAGAAATAAAAGAATTACGCCAGAAATTAAATAACGAAACGGTAATCGTTGTTTTAAATCAAGATCTTTGAATGAACGGTATCTGAAATTAGAAACCATCACCAAGCCCAACAAAATCATCATGCACAACAGACCTTTGTTGGCTTTTGCTTCCCAAGCCATATCATTAAAAGCCAAAAATGCCGAAGCCACAATACCCGCTGCCATAGGAATTGGTAAGCCTTGAAAATAATTTTTTTCAACAACGCCGACTTGGACATTAAAACGTGCCAATCGCAAAACTCCGCATGCCGCAAATAAAAACGAAGCCATCATACCCAGTCTGCCGAATGGTAACAACGCCCATTGATAGACTAATAATGCAGGTGCGACACCGAAACTGACAGCGTCACACAATGAATCCAGCTCGGCACCGAATTGGCTCGTGGCGCGAGTTAATCTGGCCAATCGACCATCCAGCTGATCAAAGATAGCAGCTACAACAATAGCAATCGCCGCATTTTTATATTCGCCAGCAAAGGTTTGAAGGATTGAATAAAAACCACAAAATAAATTTGCGATCGTCATCATGTTAGGTAAAACATAAACATACATGCCGACTTTTTTGCCGGCTGATGTTTTTTCTTCGAGCTCGTTAAAATTTTCCATTTAAGATTCCTGTCTGGAAAGGTTGATTGAATAAAACCGTGATTGTTAAATTTTAATATTAAAAAGATAAAACACAATAAACAACCCAATGCTTGAAAGAACAGGCATTGTGAAATTATCATCCAGCTTTGCGACCGGTATTAATTCGGCAAGTGCGCCTATAAGGCCCGCAAGCAAACTGACAATCAAAATATATTCGTTGATATTAAACACATATAAAAACGTGTACGTTAAAATACTGCAAACAACAAATGCCGCCATAAAACCTTGAACAGATTTATGACCAAAAATTTTATCTTTACCAAAACGAATTCCGACGTAGCTTGCAATAGGATCAGCAAAGGCTAAAAATAATAAACTTAAGCTGACGATAGATTTTGGAAATAATGAAGCGATTAAAATTGTACCCGTGATTAAATACGTTGTACCGGCAAGCCGATCCAATTCATTTTGACGCATGATCAATTTAAATGATTTTGCAATCATTGTGTTTAACTCAGGATTTTTAAGTCGGATGATATCTGCAGGAACGAAAGCAATCCAACCGATCACTAACAAGCTCATGCAAATCCAGAACGGCAGAAAATTCCAACACAAGAACATCAAAAAAACTGTGGTCACGTGCCAAATTTTTCGGGCAATGTGCACATCAGATCTTTTTTTATAATCTGTCATAAAATGAGGAGTTGTATTATTTACTTCAGTCATCGCAAGTGATTGAAGTTAAAAAAACCTGTCAGTTATGTCACTGAATTTCAGCGTTTTGTCTGTCAATTTTGATGATTTGCGTCTTTTTTTGCTTGTCGTTTAGGCTGATTTCGAATTTTAAAATATTTTCGCCCTTTGATAATTGAATATAATCTGTAGCAATTAAATTGCGCTGTGGACGAAACATTTGTGCCGCGTATTTATTTGTTTCGTTGAGCAATTTTAACTGTTGAATTGTTGCAACCGCAGGACAGTTTTCAAATTTTATGAATACTTGCGGAGTATAAACTTTTGCAGAGTGTGTTTCTTTGGTGCAATCAAATTTTAATGTTTGTTCTGACTGCACAGACGCAACATTACGTTTTTTAATTGGCGCTGCGGTCAGTATTGTTTTTTTCGTCATAGATATCGAAAGTGGATTTTCTTTGGCCAAAAGCGCGAATGTTGAATACGCGCTAACGGTCAGCAGCACAAACGTGGGCAATAAAAGAATTTTATATCTGCGTTTCATTGTTTACCTTATCGGCTAATCAATGAACATTTTAAATGAAAAAAGCGTATTGCGTCTCAGTGTAAAACACTTCGACAGTTCTTTTTAAGGACGTCCAATATAACAGTTTTGGGATTGGTCTGCGATTCGCAAAGTGTTTCAGTATGGTACGTTTAATACTTTCTACAGCCGTTTTATTTTCGTTGATGTCGTGTGGTCGCAATGCCGCAAACATCCAAACAAACATTCAATCCAGCATTGAAGCCAATGCTGAGTCGACAACGCATACTGATTGGGAAACATCGGATTATCATCCGAAGTTTTTATTTGAAAATTTGCGGCAAGATCTGACCGAAGCTGAGTCCGATGCTGATTCACTGAAAATCAAAAAAGATCTGTGCGCCGCATTTAAAAATTTAAGTGATGATACTTTGTCAATTTTCGAAACCGAAATTCGCAGCGAAGAAAATTCTGCACTTGTTAAAGATTGTAAAAATTTATTAATCTCCAGATTAAATACTCAAAGCCTGAACGATCGAGCTGGTTTAAAATATTCAACGGATGCATATTCAACAGAAGCTTCAAATATAGATTTTAAATTAGAAACCAAAGTGATCAGTAATGATCAGTACCTGAGTTTTAACAAATATGGAAATTCCGTCGCAGAAAAGGAAATCATTTTAACTTTTGATGATGGGCCGCACGATGCATTTACGTCTTCGATATTAAAGACACTTAAAGAAGCTGGTAATGCGAAAGCTATGTTTTTTGAATTGGGTAAGCAAATTTATAAATACCCTCAAGAAACCAGAGATGTCCACGCCCAGGGACATGTCGTAGCCAACCATTCATGGAGCCACTCATGCTTGAACAACACCGAAGTTTGCAGAAAAAATAATAAAGGTCGATTGCTGACTGACGACCAAGTGACTTCTGAAATTGTTGATACTTATAATTTAATACGTAAAACGATTGGTAAAATTGCTCCGTTTTTTCGATTTCCGTACGGCGACAATCGAGCATCGACGTCGAGCTATTTAAAAAAAGCTGGCGTACTGGAAATGTCATGGAATGCAGATTCAAATGACTGGCGCTATAATCAAAAAGTAGGCTCGGAAACCATTCCGTTCACAAGCAAGGAAGTTTTAGTTAGTGCCTTAAGAAGTATCGATAAAAATAACAGAGGTGTCGTTTTATTTCATGATATTCACAGACGATCCGCAGAAATTTTACCCCAATTTTTATATGAACTTTACAAACGAAATTTTAAATTGATCATTTTGGATCAAAACGAAATTGAACCTAATTTAGAAATTTTGAAACAATCGACAGCCGCAGCTACAGCTGAGACCGTCGTAGAAATACCTAAGACTAAATAAACTGAATTTATTTTTTATCGATACTGATCGCGAATTTTTTGACGCCAGCACCTTTAACAATATCCAAAACTGAAACGACGCGCCCATGAGGCACGTCTTTGTCTGCCGAAATGATCGCCTGCACATCAGGATTTTTTTTAAATTCTTCGATAGCACGTGCTTGAACTTCGGTGTCTTCGACGTTTTTTCCGTCCAAATTTAATTTACCATCAGGAGCAATTGTAATATTTAATTTACTGGGCACAGTAGCTTCACCACTGGCAGCCTTTGGTAAATTCACATTGATCGAAGGCTTCATAATCATAGGTGCTGTGACCATAAAAATAATCAGAACAACTAAAATAATATCAACCAACGGAACAACGTTAATTTCAGATTGTAAATCATCACCGTTATCTAATTTCATAGCCATAGTTATTGGTCTTTCGATTTAGTGATCGTTTTAGTGTACGCCAATCCCAATTCTTTGACTGATTCAACACTGGATAAAACCGAACGCACTTTGCGTGTAAAATAATTGTAAAACATGCTGGCTGGAATCGCCACGAACAGACCTGCCGCTGTTGCCACTAAGGCCGTTGAGATACCGGCCATGACTGTTTGTTGTCCTGCATCTGTGGCTTGGGCCAAATCATTAAATGCTTTCATGATACCCAACACTGTTCCTAATAATCCGATGAACGGCGCATTCGATGAAATTGTCGCCAACACGGGTAAGAATTTTTCAAGATCAGGTTTTTCAGTCAGCACAAACGTATTAAAAACTTCTTCGAAACCTTTTTCGCCATTCGATTTTAAATGTTTCATCGCATGGCCCGCTGCACGACCTTCGATCGATGTTGGATCTTTGGCAATGTCTTCGAAATCTTGTAATGAATTTGTTTGCAATGCCATACGAATGCGCGCACGAATGCGTTCACTTTCTGCACCGATTTTTTTAAGCGACATGAAGCGTTCAAAAATCATAGCAATTGAAACTATGCTCATAATTAATAGAACAAATAAAACAACTTGATCGGCGTAATGTGCAATTGCAAAAATTTTCTCTGCGAACATGAAAGCTCCTTATAAATTTGTGACTTGTTAGTTTGTGACCAATTCATTATGATATGTCTGCATGTCGTCGTCAAAATATGTCTTTCAGTTTATTTATTTCGTCCTGAGTCTAGGACTAATTCTAGCCTCGACTTCGTGCCAGTCTGAAAAACGAACTTCAATTTTAATTTTAGCTTTTGATCGTTTACCCAGCGATGCAGTGACTTGTTCGGATGATCGTGCAAATGAAAATTCAGGTTTTAGTATTTTGTGCAAAGAATCGATTCGATTTACGCATTCCTATACGACATCTTTGCAGCCAGCTGCCGCAATGGGATCGCTTTTGTCTGGGCAATACCCGCATCAGCATCAATTGCATCGCAGTTTTGATCGCATTTCAAATCAATCAGAACTGGCAACAGAAATTGCTGCCCAAAAAAATATGCGAACAGCTTTTTTCTCTGGCGGCCCGAATATATTAAAAAAAACAGGTTTGTCGCATTATTTTGAAACGTTTGACGATTCAAGTGCCATCACTGAAAAAAATTATTATAAGAAATTTAATCTGCAAACAGAAAATTTTTTAGATTGGTTAACTGAAGATTCAAAGCCATTTTTTTCTGTTATCTACAATTCAGAATTGGAACTGTCTAAAGCCGACGATTTAAATCGTTTTGAAAAAATAGATGAAAATCTGGCGGTTTTTATCAAACAATTAAAATCTGCATCGATGTGGGAATCCACAGCTATTATGCTGGTCGGATTGAATGGCGCCAATAAATACCAGCGACTGAATGAAACCAAGTTTCAAAATTTACACAGTGAAAATACACAGGTCGTAACAATGGTTAAATTGCCACGAGCCAAAGGCGATGAAGGCGTATATTGGAAAAACGATAATATCATTCAGACAGCTGATCTTGGACTTATTTTAAAAAAATTAATTAAAAATGAGACCATAGATTTTAAACCAGATCCAGAAAGATATATTTTCATTGAAGCACCAAACACATGGTCCGAAAAAGTCAGCTGGGTTCAATTTGCTATCTTAAAAAAACAAGACTTATATATTGATGGCACAAAGCCTGAAATTTACAATACACTGACCGATCGTAGTGAACTGACCAATTTATTTTCTGAAAAAGAAACTGTATTCGTTCAGGCCAGATCTGATTTGTCCTTGATACGAAAAACAAAAAAATTGCCTGCTTTTCCCAATACAAAACTTAAAAAAATAATCACAACAGACCATTTAATAAATATCAATATTGGACTGGAAAATATCTGGGGATTATCTCCCGTTAATTAAAATCTGAAATTTCTACCGACCAAGAGGTCGCTTTTTCATCAAAATCCGAATGGATTTGTAATGAATCCAAATTTTTAACTGATATTGACCCCGTTAGAACGTGTGGTTCTCGGTCGATGCCCAATAATGACACTGGTAAAAGAATTTGATCATCTAAAAATTGTCCACCATGGCTGACAGAAATATTTTTTTGATTTTTAGTAGCCCTGATTTCAAAACGACCTACTGTTGACCAGACAATTTCTTGTTGGCTTTTAAAAATAATCGCTAATTCAAAGCCTTGCAAATATTTTTCTTTATTTTCAGTTTTATAAATCACATCATTGGCTAATAAAATTGAAATGCGAACTTTGTTTGCCATCGAAGATAAATTTTCAATAAATTCAAACGGTGTAGTGACTTCAAGGTCTGCATTCGCAGCTGATAAAAAGTGATTAATTTCATCAATCACTTTTTGATTTGCATCATTACCATTCCACGATCGTAAAAAAATATGCAGCTGGTCATCTAATAAAGAATAAACTTGTGTCGCTGGAAACTTAAATTTGTCGCTGTGACCTGTTATTTGCGATTTCATCAAAAAGTACCATAGCGACGTAATTTAATAAATGCTTTCCGGTAATATTCGCCATCGTCTAAATCCAATTCAATAATTTTTTTCCATTTGTCTTTGGCTCCGGGGCGCGTGTCGTTTCCGTCGATATGACCAAAATTTTCATCAATAACAGATTCTTGATACATAACCATCAGCTGTCGACGAAGCTCGTTTGTATTTTTATCTATTTTTTCTTTCACAGTTTTATTTTCAGGATCATACACCAAGGCTGCACGTAATGCCAAAATACCATCTTTTAATTTACCCTGCTGTAAAAAAACATCTGCTTCTTTTAAATTTTGCGCCGTTCGAGATTCAATTTTTTGTTCAATAAATGTAATTTTGCTTTTTGCTTTAACTTTGATGTTCTTTGGATCTGGCAACGCTGAATTTACAACTGCTTTATACGCTTTAATCGCCTTGTACGGAAAACCTTCAGCTTGAACTTTTTCGGCTCTGTCGTATAAATCATCCAGACCTTTAACTTGGGATTGATAATTTAATTCTTCGTCGGCTTTCATTTTTTTATCGTTCACAACTTTTTCGGCTTCGCCGATTAATTTTATATATTCATTATTTGTAGGGTCAATCAACGCTATCGGAGCCAAACACGCTCGCATTTTTTCAATATCAACATCTGGACCGACTAATTTTTTACAAATTAAAACTGTTTCCGCAATTTTTTTTGCTTGTTCAGCTTTTTCTTTATCCAGGCGTTCTTGCTCTTGCTGGCTGTATATTGTTTCAATGCTCGTTGTCGCTTCATCAAGAATAGATTTTGAATCTTGATAACCCGTTGGCAAAATCTGATGAATTTTATCAAGATTTTCTTTTACGAACGAATATTTTTGCTGAAGCATTGATTTCTGTGCCAAACTGTACAGATCTTTAATCGTTTTTTGCTCTTCGGGTTTTAATCTGGAAAATGGATCTGCAGAGTCCGTATTGACGACTATTTTGGGCGGAGCAACAGGAGGATTTAAATATTCACTGGCAAAATAAGCACCACCCAAAAATAATACAACCACCACTGCCATGAGCGGTTTGTTATTTTTAAATTTTTGCCAACCTGTCAGCTGTGGTTGTATTGGATTTTGTTGAAAAGAATAAAATTGATTCGGGTCTTGAGCGTCCTGAGGCATGCCTGTAAATGGGCCCGCATTCGGATCAAATTGTTGCTGATTCATTTGATCCACATAAGGCTGATCAATATTTTGCAACATCATTGGATCATTCGAAACTTCATCTGGATTTACATATTCGTCTTGGTCATTAGGCACAAACTCATCTGAATTTTCTTGAACCAATTGCAACGCAGGAATTTCAATCCGATCCATACGGTACTGAAAATTTGGATCATGTAATTCAAAATACATAATATTATCAAGAACGCTGATCGAATCACCACTTTTTAAAGACTGTGGATCCGTCGATGAAATCGGGGAACCATTTAGAAATGTTCCATTGACGCTACCTAAATCAATGGCCGTATAAATACCATTCATTTTTCGAATTTCAAATTGTCTGCGACTCACGCGCTGATCAGGAATAATAATTTGGCACGAAGGATCTCGTCCTGCTGCCCATGTATCACCGACCTCAAGCCGTAACATTTCACGAACATCACCTTTTGAATTCAGCATTTTGATATACGGCGTCTGCTGTGTAGCGCCTATAACTGTTCGTTCGTTTTCGCCGATTTCTGGTGCGGGCCGATCAGATGCAATATGCGATTCTGGCACATCTGAAAATTGAAAATCATACGGCGGAATTTGGAATGTTAATCCATGCTCAAGTTTAAAACTTTCGATGCGTTGACCTTGTGAATAGATTTCACCAAAACGTGAAAGCGATGCTACGACCCAATGATTGTCTTCGAATTTGACTTTGAAATGTTCGCGAGAAATTCCTTTCTCGGCTTGTAATCTGATATCACAGTTTTCTTTGCGACCACCAATATATTCACGATCCGGATTTAGACCAATATCGCTGATCTGTGCACCACGAAGTGAAATTTTTAATCTTGGCATTAACGAACACCCTCCGAGGCTAATTTACATTTTTCAGCCATCGCAGTTGCTAGTTGATAATTTTGATCGCTACTTTTGCCTTGGAGCATATTTAAGACTTGTTCATACAATGATTGGCACATTCTGAAATTATGCTTCTGATAATAACTTTCTCCAAGCATTAATTTTGCTTTTAGGACCTCGTCATAACGTACTTTTGATAAATACAGATGTCGTCTGGCCAGCTCGTGCCCGGATTGCAAATTTAAAACAACCTGAAAAAATTCTTGAGCACGAGTATAGTTTCCCAGCTGAAAATCACGCATCCCTTTGATGAAATTTTCTTCGGCACGCAAAGTTGTCGGCGAATTTTTTTGCTCGTAAAGTTTTTCAATTTTTTTCTGGTTTTCTTTTTCGCTTTTTGCATTTAATTTATTATTGACGTCATCTTCATATTTCAAAATTGTTTTTTTATCTTCTGCTTTTTTTAGAGCTGCAGACTCGGTATTGAAATAAAAATACGCCGCAACAATTAAGCCGATAGCAATCAAGGCGTAAAAACGCACTTTTGGATTCGATAATGTCATATCATTCTGTGCGGCAGCTTTTTGCTGCGCGGCCGCAGCCTGTGCCTGCATGTGCATTTGATATTGTTGCTGCTGCTGACGTTGCTGCATCTGAATCTGTTGCATTTTTTGCTGCTGCATTTGTTGAATGGGCTTCGTGGCCACATTTTTATTTTGGACAGCTACAGATTTATTTGCTGATACAGAATTCACTGGAGCCACCGGATTTTTTACAACCTGCAACAGCGGAGTGACAGGTTTCGGCCGAATAGGCACAACACTTTGCCCCAGATCAAATTGAATTTGAAATTCTGTATCGCCGACTTTAAATGTGCTGTCGTTAACCAGTTTCCACTTCTGAACACTTTCACCGGCAACTAAAATTGAATTTTTTTGACTTAAATTAATAACTTCAACGTCGCCGCCAATGATAGCAACTTTTGCGTGCTGACGACTGATCAATGGATCATTTAATAAAACGATATCATTTTCTGGGGCACGACCTATTGTGATTTCTTTTTTTGAAAATGAAAAACGCTGACCTGCATGTGGACCTTTTTGGATCACAAGCTTAATTTCAGTTTGCGTTTTCAGTTTCAATGCTTCTGACATTTTCTATCCAGCCTCAATTTTTGCTAAGGTCATAAAATAATATTCTGGTTCACCGCTAGCTCCCAAATTGGCTTGAATGGAAATGGTACATTCAAATTGTGAAAATGGAATTTTATCAGTGTGTTTTTCATACGGCGATGCTTTCGCTCGCGCAATCAACGCTTCGATATTTTGCATCAACGCCGGATCAATGATTGTATTATAATTTTGTTGAATCAGTGTTTCTTTACTCATTTGCGACAACTGTTCAAACTGTGAATTCATCGCAATAACGATATCTTGATTTGAAATAACAACGGCGGGCTGAGTCACGATTTCTAACATATTGATGTATTCCAAATCACGATTTTGTTGTGGCTTAGTTGAATCGGCATCACTGACACCATTCCACATTCGGTTTAAAATCAGATTCACATTAGCAACTACTTTTTGAAATTCAGGGTAATCAAATAGAACTTCGGTGCGATCTGTTTTTTCACGAAGTGCTTGATCAATTTGTTGATTCAACGATGTCATCGGATGTTGAATTAATCTGGCAAAAATAAAATATAAAAATAAACCTAATATGGATGCAATCAATAATGTTTGCATAAATAAACTGATCACACGCCCCTGATCCACACCCAGCGAGCTGATGTCATAATAAATAATCGCGTGATATTTAATAACAGATTCACCGGTGTTCGCATCGTAAACACCAATCGGATGCGTCGCTCCGATTGTATTTGAATCAATCACGCCGACAGCAGATTTTGATTCTTTACGGGCCTGAGTAATAAATGGCTTCGAAGCTTCGCGCCCTGCTTTTTCAGACGGAGCAATAATTGCACCGTCTGATTGCTGAATGATAAAAGCTTCTTTGATACCGTCTTCTTTCAACGCGT
>CANBND010000018.1 GCA_947370945.1 Pseudobdellovibrionaceae bacterium
CCGATCTCGGATGTCCAAGATCTGAGTTCGTGTTTCGTTTCAAAAGTTTCTTTTAACTTCATCAAAGCATGTCTGTAATTCGCCTTCGCCGTATCGTACGGACACTGCATGACTTCAGCGATTTCAGCAAAGCTCATGTCTTCATAGACTCGCAAAACCAAAGCTGTTTTTTGCTTGAATGGCAAAAGATCCACTTCTTTTTGCAACATTCGGCCTACGGCTTGATGAATTAAATTTTTTTCTGCTGTGGCATCAATGCCGATGGAAACATCTTCGATGTCAGAAAACTGGTGACGATTTTCACGTAATTTATTTTTGGCTGTGTTCACTGCAATTTGAAACAACCAACTTTTAAATGACGCTCGCCCTTCGAATAGACTTAATTTTTCATAAGTCTTAATAAATGTTTCTTGCACAACGTCCTGTGCGCAATCTAAGTCCTTCATAAACCTCATACTCAATCGTAGTAAACCTCTTTGATGCCGTTTCACGAGTTCTGAGAACGAAGCCCGCTGACCTTGCCTGACTTCTTCAATCAGTTCTAAATCAGTTTTTTCAGTTGTTACTGAAATCTGATTTTCTTTGATTTCTCTTTTCATAGACACCCCTCTGTCTAAACTCGGTTAATTTATTTTACAAAAATTGTTTATTTTTTTTCGTTTCAGTTATTTTTTTCATGCTTTGAATTTTCAGAAGCACTCTGACCCCCGTTCAGTTGCTTTAACACCCTTGTGTATCTATTAAGCAATGCAGGGGCCAACTGGAACAGAGCCAAAATGACCTAAATATTTGATTTTGTTTGTGAATTTCAAATTTCTAATCTTAACTATTAGAAACTCTTATGAGATGTCGTTAGGTCAAATTTTTTTGTTTTAAAACGAAGTATCGCAAAAGATCTTCGCAAAAATTTTGAATTTTATTTTCGCTAACTACGCGGCTTGAGTAACTTTGTTTCTGCCATTTTGTTTGCTTTGATACAAAGCCTTGTCTGCGCGGTCATAAATCGATTCCCAGCTGTCACCGGGGACTTTCGCTGAAACACCGATCGATATTGTGACCGGTATTTTTTTTGTTTCGTACACAAAAGCATGAGCTTCGATTGTAGCCCGAATACGTTCAGCGACTTCCATTGCAGTTTTGATTGGTGTCGCTTGTAAAATTAAAACAAATTCTTCGCCACCATACCGTGAAAAATAATCATTTGATCTGACCAGTTTCGATTGCATCAGCTGACCTAATTCTTTCAGTACATAATCACCCCCAGGGTGACCGTGACTATCATTAATTTTTTTAAAAAAATCGATATCGAATGTAATCACAGACAACGGCTCTGTTAATACGTCTGCACGTTTAATTGATTCAGGGCCTTTATCTAACAAGGCACCTTTATTGTAAGCACCGGTTAGTGCGTCTTTGGATGCTTTATCAAAAATTTGCTGATTGGTGATCGATTCAACATTTCCTTTTTCTAGAAATTTAAAAATCACATTGCCAGTTTTAATTTGATCATTGTTTGCCAACCTGCGCGGAACCATCGGTGGCAAAGCCACGCCGTTAACTTGTGTTTTATTTGTCGAACCTAAATCTACAATTTGAACATCCGTCGCATTCACAATAAATTTTGCGTGCGAACGACTGAGCGAAGCATCTGTCACTGACATATCAATGCCGTCAGCACGACCAATTGTCATATCGGGTTTTGTAATTAACCACTGTTTGCCGACGTAACCTGGTGGGCCCACAAGAATAACAACAGCTGGTGGCGCATCGTCGGCGGCACGCAACTTTCCTTTAAAAGTATCACTGGCAACTATACTGGTTTTATCAGCTGAATCAGACATGCAATTATTATGAATCAAGTTTTTTTTTCAGACAACACAACTGATCGCTTAACAAGACTGGCCGAAGGGCCAGCATGAATATTTTGAAAAATAATCTGAACATTAGGCCACGACCACGTCTTCTTCGATGCGATGAAAACCACGCCATTCTTTCAATCGACCATGCGGTTCTGTATCAATGTCAGAATAATCAAACATGACATACGTTAATTTTGTAATTCGTCCCAGCGATGTCACGTCCAACGACGTTAACTCAGTCCATGTTCCCGTATTAAAATATTCTTTGCGGGAACCCCATTTTTTATATTCATAAACATGTGTATGACCAAATACAACCGAGTGAATTCGATCATCACTTAATATTTTCTTAGCTGATATACTTAAATCCGGAAAAATCGCACTGTTTACAAAAATTTTGAATAATTTTTTCAGTGTCCATTTATATCTGGGATCATTCGCAAATAAAATTGAATACAAATATTTAAAAAGTAATCCAAACGCTTTCAACAGCATTTTGGGTTCGTTAAAAAACGCCCATTTCATCATCGCATCAAAGGGTCTGATTTTATCGACGTGCGGGTATTTTTCTTTCACTTTTAAAACTAATTCAATAAAAAAATGTGATCCAAAGGGTAAGTTTAAAATCGGTTCAGGCAAGCCCTGTTTTAAAAAAAATTTTCGCGGATCCACACGATTCGCAGCTTCGTGCATATGCCCGTGTTCGATATGAATGCCATCAACAAAATAAATAATGTTTTTGTATTGCAACGGTAGGCCCACAATTTGATCCAGATAATCACGACAGCCTTGAAACATCATCGATTGATCGTGATTTCCGATGACATACGTAATTTTACGAAATGGTTGCGATAAAAAATCACCCATCGCTTTGAAAACTTGTAAATGACCGTTCACAATTGTTTTTAAAACTTCAATTGAAATCGATTCTGTGATCGAAGTTAAAAAATGTCCTCTGTAATCGACTTGTAAAAAATTAAGAAAATCACCGTTAAAAATAATTTCAACATCAGATTCGCGAAAAGCGCCACTTGAATAATACTGAATAAATTCGACCAACTTATCTGAAAAATAAAATTCTTCCAAAGTATTCATACTGCCGTCAGCCAATAAACGACCTCGACCTAAATGAAGATCACTGAGAATCAGTTTTATTTTTTTTGTGGGCCTTCGTATTTCATCAGACATTTATAAACCGATCACAAAGGTGACTAATCGACTTTTTTCAAAGGCATTTTATTTTCATCTTGCAGCTCTAAATTAGCCATAGCTAAACGCAAAGCGCGCGTTGTACGCTTGAATGAATCTTGATTTGTATCCAAGACCTTATTTAAATCGACGCACTTTTGACGATAGCTTTCAACCTCAAGTTGAACTTGATCCATCTTGCGACGCAGATCTAAAATTTGCTCGTCTTTACTTTTAACTAAAGCATTTTTTTCTGCACGAATTAATTCCAAACGATTTTCCAATTCACGTTCGCGAATTCTGATTTTTTTCATGTCAAATTTTAAACGCGAATCTAATTCATCTATTTTCATTTGTGCTTTTTGCAGTTCATTATCTTTTCTATGATATTGATTTCTGATTAATTGAATTTCATTTTTATACGATTGTTCAAAACTATCTCGGTCTGTTTTGAATTCTTGAACTTGCGCCGACAGCAAATCCGCGCGCTCTCTGACAATTTCAGACGCAGCGATCAGCTCTTCGTTTTGCATTCGCAATTTTTCATTTTCTTTTTCAATTTCTAATATTTTATCTTGAGCTATACGTAAATTTTCAGCTTGCGCTAATTGAGAATCGGAATTTCCCCACGAAGCATACCCAGACGAAAACGCCGCACGTGATTGCCCGACTGAAACTTTGACATTGTTATCTTTATTTTGTTCTGTCCGATTCGAATATCCTGCGATTGCCACAGTTTTCTCACCATCACCAGAATTTGTATACTGTGCTGTCGTTGCGCCGGCTACAGTCAATGCAACTGTGGCTTCTGTAGGGCTGACTGGAACAGGCGATGCGACTTCGACATTTTGCACAACTTCAATATGTTCTGGTTCTTTGGCAGCTTCTGCTAATTTATGCTCGGGTTCTAATTTTAAATTGAATGCATTATTTAAATTTAAATCCAACTCATGATCTTCATCGATAGAAAATGTTGAATTGTTGTTCTCGTTTGAAATTTCTGAATCTGTATCTAACGACGTATTCAGCAAATTCACCATATTTAATTCAGCATGTTCGTCGTCTGAACGATAAACACCCGAGGTCAAAACACCGACTTCGGGAACGTCGTCGGAATCAATCACTAATCCCTGCAAACTGGCTTCAAGTTCACTTTGAATTTGTGATTCATGATCTAAAATATCATTTGAATTATTATTCAGATTTTCGGCAGACAGATTCAACTCTTCCATCAAGGAAGCCATTAGATCTTCAGCTGCATTTTTCGTTTTAGATTGACTCATCTGTTCACTAAACCTCTGTTTTCACAATTCTTTATCGGAGCGCAAAAACAGAAACTTAAGCTTTATTGATTAAATTTGTATCTCTATGAAGCGATTTTTATCCCATTCAATTACTCATCGAACTTAACTCTGCCTCTGCGTTAGTCCAGTTCTGTATCAAGACGATACAACAGCATTTTTACTTGTCAGCTGAACACATCGTCAGCTACATTCAAAAAACATTCAATCGCGCGGGTGGTGGAATTGGTAGACACGCTGGTCTCAGAAGCCAGAGCCGAAAGGTGTAGGGGTTCAAGTCCCCTCTCGCGCACCAAAATTAAATTTTTTTCTGAAAGCACTATGTCCACAACATTTTCAAAAGCTACATACAAATATTTCACTTCTGCCAAAAAAAACACAAAGAACAAAGACTGGTTTGCAAAACACAAATCAGAATACCAAGAAAATGTGACTCAGCCTTTTGAAAATTTGCTTGCTGAAATTCAAAAAAAATTACAAATAGAACTGCCTGATCTTCGTATGGATAAAAAATTAATTACCCGGCCTACCCGACCCGCACATAAAGCCGAAGCTGGTTTTGTTAAAAATTTTTCGTATGCGACGATCACTGAAAAACGAACTTCGTTATTTGAGTGGAACCCTGGTATTCACATTCAATTTGGCGGAGAAAAAGACGATAATTTTATTGGCTGCGGCTTATACATGGTCAGTGGTCGACAAATTAGTTTACTGCGTAATGCGATCGTCGAAGATTTTGATGCGATCAATTCTATATTAAAATCGAAAAAATTTAAATCTGTCTGGGGCGAACTTCGCGGCGATATGTACGTGCGCCCACCAAAAGGTTTTTCGTCTGAAGCAGAATATACAAAATTACTGATGCACAAACAATTTTATGTCCACCGAGATTATAAAATGAGCGAGATCACTTCTAAAAAATTTGCTGCACTTGTTGTCAGCGATTTAAAATTAATTTTACCTTTTTTTAGATGGATTCGCTCATCAGTTGGAACATATACTCGATCAGCTGGAAAAAATTACGAAGACTAATTTATCTTTTTTTATATTCTAATACACCATAGGAAAAAATACCTGCGATCAAACTCCAGAAAGCTGCGCCAACTCCTAATATTGAAACACCAGACACTGCAACCAAAAAAGTAATAAATGAAGCTTCTTTGGTTTTTTCTTCTTTCAAAGAATTCAACAACGCATTGCCAATCGTGTTAAATAACGCAAGCCCAGCGATCGTCATGACAAGTTCTTTTGGAAACGCATAGAATAAACTTGCGACAGATCCGGCGAATAATGCAATCATAAAATAAAATACACCGGCCGTAATAGCCGCATAATATCTGCGATGTGGATTTTCATCAACATTCGGGCCCATCGAAATTGCCGCTGTAATTGCAGCCAAGTTCAAAGCAAATGCTCCAAACGGAGCTAATAAAAAATTAATGCAACCTAAACCGGTAATCAATTCAGAAACCGGTGGATAATAATTATGTGCTTTTAAAATTGTAACACCTGGAATGTTTTGCGCTGTCATCGTTACAATAAACAGTGGAATTGCCAGACTTATCATTGCTGCCCATGAAAATTCGGGCATCGTAAAAATTGGATGAACGAATTCAAAACTTATTTTTTCAAAACGCATTTCACCCGAAAAATAAGCTGTGATCATTCCTGTAAATAGGACGATAACCATTGTGTAGCGATTTAAAAATCGCTTTGAAATTAAATATGTTATTAATAAAATGAGGCACATTGTTAAGTGCGTTTTCATATTCGTAAAAACATCTAAACCAAATTTAAACAAAACACCGGCCAACATCGCAGATGCGATCTGCATCGGAATTCGATTCATCATTTTTTCAAACCAGCCGGTGATACCGAATAAAAAAATTAAAAATGCCGAAAACATAAATGCACCGATAGCCTGTGGCATTGTAAAGCCCGGCAAACCTAAAATTAAGATTGCAGCACCAGGAGTTGACCACGCCGTTAAAATCGGAATTTTGTATTTAAGTGAATAATACCAATTCGATAAAGCCATTCCCAAACTCAGTGCAAAAATCCAAGAAGCTACATCTTTTTCACTGCCTCCTGCCGCCAAAGTTGCTTGAAATACGATCGCCACCGAGGCCGTAAAGCCAACGAGCACAGTCACAAAACCTGCTGTTAAATGATTTAGATTATAATTTTTAAACACTTTGATCTTTCTTTTTTCGAACATACATCGTCTTTATCACTTGTGCGACCAGTTCGTTATTTTGATCAACGATATCCACAGGCAAATCAAAAATATACTTTGTTTCTAAATCAGCTTTACTTTTAATTTGAATGACCTGTTCACGCGTTAATTTAAAATACGCAAATACAGTTCCACGTCCTGGTTTAATAAAATCAATTTTTGCGCCCTTGTCCCAGACAATATATTCGCGACCTAAATTGTTCATCAGCATTAACATATAAAATGGATCAGTCATTGAATACAATGATCCACCAAATTGAGTACCCACGTAATTTCTATTGAACCAAGTTAATTTCATTCGCACATCCAGCTGCAGATAATCATCCGTCACGCGCGTTGTTTTAATAGCAGCACCAATAAATGGTAAATACAAATTTCCTAATACGCGAAGCGTGTTGGGCGATAATTTGCCCGCTAATTTTCTAAGAATATTCGCTGACATGAGGCCTTCTTTGTTCAATCAATTTAATCGCCGCTTGATAGGCATCATTTAATATTTTTACTGACTTTTCATTTTCTTTTTCTAGCCGAGACAAAATCAAAGCCCCGATACAAAGACTCATGATCGCGTTGGCCAAACCTGCATTTGCTGGACTGATCATCATTAGTCTTCGATTTAAAATTTCTGCGAATTCTTTGGTGTATTCTGATAAGCCCGTTGATTCATGTAAATTCAATTTTATTAATTCTTGGGATAACGTCGTGATCGGGCAACTTTGGTGAATGGCATCTCTGTGTTCAACAGATAAATATATTTTTAAAACTTTCTGAACCCATTCAATGGCTGATTGTTTGGATTCGGTAACTAAAAGCAATTCTTTAGTTCTTTGTATTTTTATATCAACAACGTTTTTGAGTAATTCATTTTTAGAACTAAAATAATTATAAAATACACCACTTGTTAAATTCAAAGAACCGACAATTTCATCAACGCCTGTGGCATCAAAACCTTTCTCTGAAAAAAGCTGGTTGGCTTTTTTTAAAATAAGTTCTTTCGTTTTTTGACCTTTAGTTATTTTTTCATTCATATACCGCTAAAATATAACGATCGTTCATTTTTTGTTATCGCAATTGAACGATCGTTCAGTAAACTGGACCTACGGTTGTCAAATGCATCCAAAATAATTATTGTTATGTCAGAACACAAAACCACAAACAAAGGAATCAGCATGAAATCAAAAATCGATATGGGCGCACGAATTGTTTTAGGTCTTATTTTTTTAATCTTCGGATTAAATGGTTTTTTTAACTTTATCCCAATGCCACCGCCTCCTGAAAATATGATGAAATTGGTTGGCGCATTCATGGAAACTGGATACATGATGAAATTGATCAAAAGCTGTGAAGTCATCTGTGGAATTTTATTATTAGCAAATATGTTCGTGCCACTAGCGATGTTGATACTTGCACCGATTTGCGTGAATATATTTTTATTACACGCCTTCATGGCACCAGATGGTTTACCTATGGCCATTGCTATTTGGGTATTGGGCTGCGCTATCGCATGGGCACGTTGGGACAAATTCAGCCCACTGTTGAAAATGAAATAATTAAATTAGTAAAATTAATTTAGTCAGCTAAAATTTAGACCAGAAAATATTATCAGCGGAGGGTTCAGTGGTATATACACTGGCCCTTCCCGCAAACCAACGACAGACTGTTAAAAATAAATACACCCACAACAGCTGATGAAATCCAACTAATAATCCCGTCAAAATCAAAGCTGTCCACTTTAGATTCGTAAGCCCACAAAAAAACGCAAACGAGCCCAACATCAAACCAAATGTAGGATCTATTAAAAAATATTTAGCCAATACAATTCCTAAACCGCTGCCAATCAACAAACTCGGAACAAATTCTCCGCCCCAAAAACCTACTGATACAAAAAATAATGTGATTAAAAATTTATAAAATATAAATTCTGCCGTGATTTGACCTGACGACAATAATTTAAACGCGCCCAAGCTTAGACTGTGAAGATCTTTAAACTGAGTCTGATATAAAATAATACTTACAAAAAGTAGTATGATCGCGGTAAGCCAGATTGGTGATTTATCAAAATGATTTTTTAATTTAAAAAAAGATGCCTTGTATATTCTACTGGCCAAACCAATCAATCCTCCAGCAATTAAAACAAAAAATAATTTTTCCGAAAATGAATTTACGCCTAATACGAAAAATGGTTCAATTAAAACCGGAATTTGAAAGCTTTGTGCTATTAAACAGCCGATCCATGCCATTAAAAATGTTAATAATTTTTGATTCATTTTTGATGTGAACACTTCATATAAAAAAACTACGCCAACGAAGGGATTCGCCATAGCGACACCAAATCCGGCTGAAATAACGATGACTCTCCAATAATTCCAATCCAGATTAAAAACTTGCGCAAGACTTGCAGACAAAGCAATTACCACACCTTCACGGCCAATACTTGCGCCCGAAAAATGACTTAGGACTGAACCTACAAAGTTAAATAAGAAGCTCAGCTTATTCCAATGTCTAAAAGTCGCTGGTGTCGTATTATAAGCCTCAGAAACTGTGACTGGAAAATACAAAGTCGTTCGTTTAATAAATTTTAAAACCAACCAAACAACCGGTAACAGAAAAATATAATATGAATGCGTTCTTTGAAAATTTTGAATCCAAAACAAACTTTTAAAAAAACTGACAGCTGAAAAGCCAATTAAACTGCCCATGACTAACGCCAGAAACAGATTCTTAAAATTTACCTGTAATTTCATATAAAAAGCATAAAACTATTCTTCTGAAACGGGTATCAACATAATCAACGCACTGATTAAAAACAAGCCGCCAACAGCATAACCGAAAAAATTTGCCAATGTCTGAGGATTTTTATCTGAAAATAATAATATCTGACCAGAAACAGCGACGGCAAAAGCACGTGAAATTTTTTGTGCCATCTTCCAAAGCCCCAAGTATTGGCCAGCAACACTTTGTTTCAATTCAAGCTCTTTGCGATTCAAATATTGCGACAAATAAGTTTCTAAAATCACAGCAACGCCAACAAATAATCCGCCCAAAACACTGACACATAAAAAAATTATTGAAAACGAATGGCCTTTCATATTGGGATAAATAAATACCGTCGACAAGCCCAATACAATACCACCTAAAATAATTAATTTTTTCTGACTTATAAAACGTGACATAAATATCCAAATTGGTAGCGACAGTGTGAAAATAACCAAGAACGACACCAGCACAGTTTGAATTTGTTTTTCAGGCAGTTGTAAATAATCACGGTAATAATACAAAGCCAAAGTCGCGTTCAATCCAGTTGCACAATAAATTGCAAAAAAACTGGCAATCAATTTTTTAAACACAGGATCTGAAAATATAATTTTTAGTGGTAAACTTTGTACTGAATCTTTTTTAATGTCTTTAACTTTTTTTTGATTTTTATAAATAAAATAAACCGACAGCAAAGCCGTTGCAACAGTAACGACAGACAATACAAAGGCTGAACTTAAATATTTTTCGGACAGATCGTCTGTCGTTTTTTGCGTCATAAAATAGGCTGCAACTGATAAACCAAATATCGATCCTAAATTTAAAAATGCCAACCGCCAACCGATCCATGTTTTTCGTTTTTCGTTATCAGGCTCAATATCATTAGCAACTGCAATATAGGGTATCGAAAATAACGACAAACTGGAATTCAACACAGCAGATATGACAACCAATGCGAAAAACAAAACCGTTTCAGAAAAATGCGGCAAATTCCAAACCATTAAAAAACTGCCAGACATTAAAATACTAGCTAAATATAGAATTTTTTTTCGGTCACCATATTTTGAATAATAGGCATCTGAAAAGCGTCCAATAAACGGATCAACTAGCGCATCCCAAAAAACAGAAAGACCAATGGCTAATGATGCTTTTGTCGCAGACAACCCCATCACTGAATCAAAATACACCAATAGGTAGACTTTGATAAAAATATCCAGACTGGCAGGCCCAAGCTCTGCTAAACCGTAAAAAAATGGTAACAACTTACTTTGTTTGATGCGGTTCACTTTCAACTAAAGGGTGCTCATTACTGCGACTGATTGCCATATAGCCAAATATGATCCAATAGATTCGATCAGCAATTCCGCCCATCGACAAGTGAATATGATAAATGAAAATAATAGGTATTTGCGTTAACATATATATTGCTAAAACTTGGATTGCTGGATTCGCTGAAAGCATCGATTTAAAACTGGCCAACATCAATGCGAAAAAACCAAATGCAGTGATGACGATCAAACCCCATCCACCGACGACGCCTGCTGAAATAAATAAATTATGTGGATCTTTGTTCGCATTGTAATTTCCAACTTGTTTTTCATCAGTGGAGCCAAACTTTGATAACAAACCTAAGCCCAGCCATTGATTTTTTTCAAAAATTTTATAACCTCGTTCAATTTCGTCAGCACGCGAAGCAATACCGTCCTGAGCGGCTCGTAGTCCGACAGATTGTTCACCTCTGACGACCTGTATCGAATAATCAATGATATCATCGCCAAAAAATAATCCGATCAGCAATGCTGAAATTGCAGCAGATGTTTTTAATATTTTAGTCGCTGGATTTTTTGCAGGAAAAATTATAATCGATACAACTGTCGTTATCATCACACCGGCCAATGCAGACCGAGTCCCTGTTAAAATCAAAACAAAAAAAGCACACAGAAAACTGAGCCACGAAAATATTCTCTGTTTTTTTGATTGTTCTATGACAAAAAAATCATACATCAAAAAACAGCACGCAAAAGTTGCGATGCTGACCATATGCGGGATATGTTTAAATACTCCGATAAACCGGCCACCTTTAAAACTAGTCCCCGAAAATAATATTAATGCGAACAAACTAATCCACGAAAGCATCACAGACCATTTTTTTACTATTCTTAAAAAAACATCAGGCTTTACGGCCGTAGGAATGACCCGTCCGAACAAATACATTGTGAATATCGACATCAGACAGGCCACAATTTGAAAAGCGATGGATTCTTCGCCAATTTGAAAAATAATCTGCATCAAGGTTATAAATAATAAATAGAGCGATGATAAAACGACAAAAAAACGAAACAAGCGGCTTTGGCTGACAAAACCTTCAGGGTTTAGCAGTTTTTTAATAATAAAAAAACTTCCAACCAAGATACACAAAACAATATTTATATACGGATGTAATCCATGCTGAAAAACGACAGGGAATATTTCATAGGGCACGCCAGGTATAAATGCGAAAGAAATTTTTGATAGAAAAATTAACCCTAGCAGAAATGGCATAATTATTTATTGTATTTTTCGATCAGTACGCCTGTTAAAACAATCGAAGCCACCAATGATACGATTGTGATGGTCTTTGACACGTCATTTGAAATCCAAGGTTCACGCTTTGGAACATAGACAAAATCATCTTGCGCCAATTTAAAAGGTTTTATGTTTGCAGTGGATTTCATCAATTTTTTAATATCCAATTCGTAAACACCAGCTTGCGACGGCTCTGTTTTGCGAACTAAAATTTCTGACAGATCAGCATCATCTGACCCGCCCGCCAGTGCTAATAATTTTAAAACATCCGTATTTGTGGGAATATAATATATCCCCGGATTTTTCACAGCTCCTAAAAGCTGCACTCCGATCAAACTTTCTTTCGGTGATGATCTATAAATATATTCTGCAGCTCTGGGCGGTTCTTTGATTTCAAAAAAGCTGCCTGTGCCTTCCGCGAAACCTTGTGTTGAAAATAAAAATGCGATTGTAACAATAATTTTAAATAGTTTTTTCATAACTTATAATCTCAAATTATCAGAGGATATTTAACTTCATTTTTTACAGCTTCTAGACTAATATCTGGTTTTTTTTCAAATAAAAATCTGCTCGTGTTATTGAATTCAAACTCGACTAGACTTAAGACATCAACATTTGAAAAACAACAACGAGGCCAACATGAATTCAATAATCGAAACAACAAAAAACGAAATGCACAGCTCAATTTCTAGCGTCCCTGAACACGATAAAATTTTTAACGAAATCTGCAGTAAATTAAATGAACTGTCGCAAACCGAAGACACTAAATCATCGCGCGATAAAATGGTTCAACTTGAAAAAATGCAAAACCAAATGAAATCATTTCAACTGGATTTAATGAGCAATCACGAAGACATGAAATTAAAAATTGATTCTCTTGAAAAAATGACCGTTTCAAATTCTGATCTAACACAAAAAGTTCAAGAAATGACAGATCTTTTAAATCAAGAACGCGCACACAATTCAAAATTGTCGACAGATCTGGCCAGATCGTTAGATTTGTCATTAAAATTGCAGCTCGAAATTCAAGACATCAAATCAAAGGCCTTACAAGCCCAGATGGAAGATCGCAAACAGTACCTTGAGAATTTTGAAAATCTACAATTTGATTTTCAAAAACAAAAAACAGGCCTGCTTGAAGCGAATGATGAACTGATCGAAGAAATTAAATTAAAAGAAGACCAGATCGAAGAACTTACACAAAAAATAAATGCATTAGAAATCAGTATTTCAGAATTTCAAGTTTCATCCGACGAACAAAGTCACACGATAAAGCATTTAGTGACAGTTGCAGAAACAAAAATTGTCGAACTGAAATTATCATTGGACCGTGTATCAGCAGATCTTGATAATTCAAAAGGTCAGCAAAAACAAAGCCTGACTCAAATTGAATTATTCAAACAAGAAAATTATTCGCTGAAAGATTATATTAATAAAATGACCGCTTATCAAAAACAAATGTCGGCCGCGCAACAGCCGACAAGATAAAACGATGGATTTTATTCGGCTGGCTGCTGTTTTTACTGCCATTCAGTTTGTTCGATATATTTTATTTGCAGGATTTACCTATATTGTTTTTTGGAAATTAAAAAATAACTTTACAGAAAAAAATCGTATTCAAAAAAATAACTTTGCAAAGAAAGATCTACGGCGAGAATTTTTATATTCAGTTTCAAATTGTTTCATTTTTGGATTTATTTTGGCAATTTCGTTTTACGACCGTCAAATAGATATTTTTAATCTAAAAATGACCGCCTCCTATTTAGAATCTATCGGTTGGATCATTTTTTTGATTCTTTTCCACGATACGTATTTTTACTGGATGCACAAAACATTACATCATCCTAAAATGTTTAACTGGACACATAAAGTCCATCATCTATCGAAAAACCCTAGTCCTTTTGCCGCGCTTAGCTTCCATCCCCTCGAAGGTGTTTTAGAAGTAATTTGGATTATTCCTATTTCTAGAATTTTTCCGATCGAAATGGGCGCTTGGGCTATTTTTGGTTTTATTATTATTGGAATTAATGTTTTAGGTCATTTGGGTGTCGAAATTTACCCTGGGTCATGGACTAAAAATAAATTTTTAAAATATTTAAATACATCTACAAACCATAATGACCATCATAATTATTATCACGGTAATTACAGTTTGTATTTTTCAGCATGGGATCGCTGGATGGGTACGTTTCGAAAATAGACCTATTCCACAGTATGTAATAACATTTTTAAATACTGTCCTTCCGGAAACTGAATTAACTGTGGATGATCCCAACCCAGTCCGCCTTCAGCAATTAATTTAGCTTTCTTACCACTGCGTAAAATTCCTTTACGTAGCGATCCTTTGAAATCAACCATTTGTACCAACCCCGAACATGTACACGACGCCACAAGCCCCGAATGATTCGCAATACGAAATGCCTGCTGATTTAATTTCATGTAACCATGCAAACCCGTTTCGACATCTTTTTTATTTTTTACAAATGCCGGCGGATCTGAAATCACCACATCATAATTATTTTCAGGGAACTCTGTCAGGCCATCCAAAACATCTGCTTTTTTAGAAATTAAAATAACGTTATCAAATTGCGCCAAATTTTTCTGCGCCATCTTTAAAGCCATTTCAGAAACATCGACCAATGTAATTTCGGCTTTCACACCCGCTGAATTTAAAAAGCTGGCTAATTGTGCCGACCACTGCCCCATGTAACAACAGAGGTCTGCAATTTTTAATGGTTTATCTTTGAATTCATTCATTCGCGGCTTTAAGGCCTCGATCACCAATTTCATATTATGTGTTTGATCTAAGAAAAAACCTGTTTTTTGACCTTCTACCAAATTCACTTGAAAGAAAATTGTTTCTTTTGAATTAATCACGCTTGGAATCTGTATTTTTAAATCTAATAGATTAACTTCATCAGGATTTCTGACAACACGAGCTTCTTCGACAGCCAAGCCTTCTAATTTTCTGATGTTGACATCATTTTTTGAAAGTAAAATTGTTTGATCCCAAGAAATATCTGAATATTTATTTTCAATTGCATTTTCAACCAACAATTTAAAAATTTCTTCTAGAGACGAAAAAATTTTCTGCATTCCTGCTGTTAATAATTGATACGAAAAAATTTGATATTGAACGCCAGCGACCTCAGTCAAATAACGGTCAATAATTAAACCGGGTAAAAAATCGGATTCAGAAAAACACAATCTGAACGATTTTGAAAAACCCAGGATATGTCTGTTCTTCCAAGATTTAATTAATTTATTGACGACATTCACTGGTGATCCTGGATCCATCACGTGTGATTCAAACGACAGCGCACGGAACGCAATTAATGATTGCGGATTACCGTAACCCCGAGCCATAAAATTGCCCTGCAAGGTTTGAACTTCAATCAATTCACCAGGTAAAATTCCTTTCGGACTTTCTTGCAATTCGTTCGAAAAAACCCACGGGTGTCCCGAACGTAATCTGATATCGCCACCTTTTTTTAATCGCCAAATTTTCATTTTTGTCTTCGTTCTTTGGCCAAGGCCAAGGTATTTTTCATCAGAATTGCAATTGTCGTCGGCCCAACGCCACCCGGAACTGGAGTATATGCTTTTAAATTTTTAAATTCTGTAAAGTTCACGTCACCCGTTAATTTATTTTCAATCCGGTGAATACCGACATCGATAACTACGGCATCCACTTTAAAATCTGTGGCTTTAAAAAATTCAGGCTTACCGATCGCTACACAAACGATATCAAAATTTTTAATTTGTTGTTTTAAGTTTTCAGATTTTGAATGAAACAACGTCACTGTTGCGTTTTCTTTAGTTAATAATTGAAACAGCGGAAGACCTACAATTAAACTGCGTCCGATGACAGCGATATTTTTTCCAAGCAAATTAATTTTATAAAATTTAAAAATTTCAATCACGCCAGATGGCGTGCACGGCAGAACTTTCGCGGTCCCTGTTAATAATCGGCCCAGATTTTTTTCGGTCAAACAATCTGCGTCTTTGTCGGCTGAAACAGTTTCTAAAACTAAGCGTTCGTTGATGTGGCTTGGTAGTGGTAATTGAATTAAAATACCATCGACATGTGTGTCTAAATTTAATTTTTGAATTTCAGAAATAATTTCAGATTCAGAAACTTCAGCGTTTAAGCGAATCACTTCGGATGAAAAACCCAGAGCCTGACACATTTTTTCTTTGTGGCCGACATAAACTTGGCTGGCAGGATCTTCACCCACAAGAATTACAGATAACTTTGGCATCATCCATTTTTTCTGAATCCAAATTTGCAATTCAGCGGCTATTTCAGTTTGAATTTTCTGACTGACAAGAGTACCCGACATCCGTTCGCTCATAAAGACTTCCTCTGGATAATTTTTTTTGTGAACATAGTAGTCAATTTATAAGGAGTTTCAATGGCTTAAGTCAACAAAGCCTGTGAATTGTTTGTTGACCCCACATAGTGTTTACATTAGATTACAATTTTCAATGCAAATTCAATAGGAGCTTCGTATGGCTGAAAAAGTTAAACTTTCTAAAGATGGTCTTACAATTGATTTCAAACAATCGGATAATATTCCAGCCTCATTAAAAAAATTTCGTCAAAGCCATGAAATTGAAGGTTTTTATCGTTTTGTATTCGAAAATGATTTGCAAAAAGAAGCCCATGAAATTCTGGATCGTATCGTCAGTGAACGAAAATCATTCAAAAAAGCTGAAAAAGAAAAAATTCTTTTCGCTAAAAAAACTGAAGCTGCTGCTATAGCTGCTGCCGAACGTGCCGAAAAAACAGAAATCAAAGAAGCAGCTAAAGCTAAAGCCTTAGCTGAAAAAATGGCCGCCAAAGAAGCTGCAATGGCTGAAAAAGAAAAAGCTCAAGCCAAAGAACGTGCTGAAAAAGAAAAAATGTTAGCCAAAGCTAAGGCTGAAAAAGAAAAAGCTCAAGCCAAAGCTAAGGCTGAAAAAGAAAAAGCTCAAGCCAAAGAACGCGCTGAAAAAGAAAAAATGTTAGCCAAAGCCAAGGACAATAAAGAAAAAGCACTCGCCAAGGCCAAAGCTGAAAAAGAGAAACAAGCCAAAGCAAAAGCTGCTGCACAATCTAAAAAAGCTAAACCAACTAAAGCTAAACCCGCAGCGAAAAAAGCAGCCCCAAAAGCTAAGGCAAAACCCAAAGCTAAGCCTGCCGCAAAAAAACCGGCGGCTAAAGCTAAGGTAAAATCTAAAAAACGCTAATTACCGCAAGATCCGGTATCTGATTCGGTAAATACGGATCAGATACACTCAATTAGAATATAAGCCTCAAAGACTGTGTTTACAGTTTGCAAAAGCCTTCATCAGGAGGCTACATGCAAAAAAACAAAAAAAAATCTGTTCTAAAAAATCAATGCGGTCAGGGTCTGATCGAATATTTAATCTTGGTTGCGCTGATCGCCGTTGGTACAATCGGCGTTGTTAAGGCTGTTGGCAAAACAATGTCTGTTCAATATGCGCAAATCAATAAATCTATGGGTGGAAGCGTATCAGGATCAATGGTCAAAGGCCGTGTCACAGCGACAGACATGCAACAAAAAGATTTATCAAATTTTGCTGAAGGTCAGTAACACAAATGCCATTACCAATCGAAAATCAACGCGGCCAAGCCATGGTCGAAGCTGTGCTGATGTCATCTTTGATATTGGTTAGCATTTTTTTTCTGTTGGCAATTTTTTTAAATCAAATTTTTTCTATTGCTATTGATGATGCCTTAGAAACGTATTTTTACTGTCAAGTTCAAAAAAAAGATAACTGTAAAAAAATGCTTTCTGATGATTTACACAGTCTCAGGTTACAAAATATCCACCTGACTGAAATTGTTCGACCGCCACATTTTGAAATTAATCTGCATGCAAAGACGAGTTATAATTATGAATTTTCTAAAAAGAGAACCCTCGAATATGACCGTGCGATCGGCTTTATTTGGTAAAATTTCTGATTCGAAAAACGGTTTTATTAATGTTTATTTTACATTTTTTTTATCATTATTGATGATGTTTATGTTTTCGTTTGGTTTTGTATTTTACGCCAGTCAAAGCAAAGAAGCTTTTCGTAAAACTTGCGTAACTCAAGCTGTCGACATTCAAAAACGACTGATCAAAGCTGAGAAACAACTGTTCGCATTGAACTCTGTATCAACACTATTACGAGCTCATCTGACTGCCTTATACGCGATACTGCCCGTGTCTGTTCCTCCAACAACAGCTGCTACTCTTGCAGCTACAGAAGAAGTCAAACTTTTGCAGGCAGATCTTGAATTGGCTCAAAATGCAATTATCAAAGCCGCCGAAACTGATATTGCAATGAGGTATGGAAAAATGTTTTTTCAAGCCAATAAAGAAAATTTTGAATTTATGAAAAGTTGGTCAAATTTTTTATACATATTAACAGCGACAGTCCCTGTGCATTACCCGCAATTGGCTGTCCGACCGGATTCATGGGGCGGAACAGCTCCTAATTACGAACTTGAAAACGACTTTGAGACCAAACAAAGAGTGGAATTGAAATGGCATAATTTCTTTTCGATCAATCAGCATGTTCAAAAAATTCTGAACCCCAAAGGCTTTTTTGGCGAGCCTGCAATTCTGAATTACGAACTGGTTTGTAAAATTCAACCTGAACGAAGGGAAACAACATGGGATCTAAACATCAGTCTGGGCAAGCACTGATCGAGTTTGCGCTGATGGGTTGTTTTTTTGGAGCAACCTTAGTGCTCATTGGTACGATGATTGAAACTAAAAATAAAAAAAGTGAGACATATAAATTATCAACGGAAGTGAAAAATGAACTTAGATATAAAAACAAAAATCAAATCCATCAAATCATTCAAAGATAATAAGCATCTGGTGATTGCTTTTATTTTATTGATTGGTCTTTCAGTATACGTCAGTCATGTCAATAATATTGAAAAAGTTACTAGCGGTCCAGTTCAGGCTGATACGATTATACCAAAAGGTTTTATTTTGTTTCCAATCCAATTAGAAAATATCGATGCCATCAAAGGCGTTATCGATTCGTATGGTGTTATTGATATTTATGGTCGCAGTAAAAACGGTGGTGCGGCTAAAAAATTATTATCGAAAGTAAAAATTATACAGGCTCCGTATAATCCCGAAGAATACGCTTTGTTTTTGCCAGAATATTTATCGTCAAAAATGATGTCTGAAACGGGCCCATTTTTAGGTGTGATTCAAAATAAAGCGACCAAGGCCGAATTCGCAGGTCCTGAAACTGAACAACGACAACATAAAGTAAACATCGAATATCAAAAAGGATCTTAATTATGAAAAAAATTTTACTTCTCGTTTTAATAACAAGTCACAATTTAATGGCGCAGACACTGCTGGTGCCAATGAAAAATGTAGACCTCGCCAGCTATAAAGAACAGTGTAAAAAATCTGGTTATATTTGCACCGATATTTTTATGATTGAAAAATTGAAATCTGAATACACACCCAAATTCGATCAGCTGATCGAAACTCTGGATCTGATGAACGATCTTGAGCGTAAAAAATTACCTGATGATATCCAAAATATTTTAAAAACAGAAATGATATCTGTCGAACAATTAAATTCATTAACCCAGATCTGTGAAAAAGCTTTGTCGTTGGAATCCGACAGAAAAATAGAATTTATAAAAAAAGAAATGTCAGTTGTCGCAAGTAGTATAGACAAGCTGTCTGAAAATGAATCTGAATCGACAACATATATAATTTTAAAAAAGAAATTTTCTGAAAAACAATTTGCGTTGATCAAAAATCGAATATCGAATTATAAATATTATAAAATTGATGCTTATGGTATATCCGATAAAAATTCGAACACTATTTATTTTTTATCTGGCGACTGTGATCATCATCAAATCGCACAAACATTAACTGACCGATTAAATAGTCTGCAAACGCTGCCGATTTTTGAAAAAGAATGCACATTTAGCGCTGAAGTTCACAAATCGCTATCCTCAGCCAGCAATTTTGTTGTCGAATATAAGACACCTTTGATTTGGACAGCCGTCGCCGCCAGTGCATTACTGTTTTTAAAAAATTATGACGTTGAATTTAAATAATTTTTTTTGAATCAAAAAAAACTTCGATGACCTGTTCATCATTAAATACTGTTTTCGAACGCGTCCATGCCGAATCCGGGTGCGCATGATACGCTTTAAAATCAGATTCCAATTTCTGAATTCGAACTTTAGGATTTAGATTAGGGCTTTGTTCGATCGCTTTTTTATTATTTAATAAACTGGTTTTCTCAATTGGCGAATCACTGCCAAAATGCAGCGGAATTTTATTTTTTACAATTTTTTGCCACTGAAATAAATACGACATGCTGTTTTCTGACAGCGCTTGATCCAGCCACAAATGGTCACTGAGCCAATGACACGGCTGCATGTGAATTGTCACATGCAATGATTTTAATATGGATAACGTTTCTGGACGCAATAACTGTACGTGTTCAAGATGAATTTTACCTTCATAACCCTTACTGGAAACAGTTCTGGCGGCCAAAGCGACCTGATGAACAGCTTGATCTCCGATAACGTGAACGGCAATGGCTATTTTTTTTGACCAACAAAATTCAATAGCCTGTTGAATTTCAGAATTGCTCCAGCTGATCAAACCCGAATTATTTTCGTTTAAATAATTTTCAGATAAATAGGCTGTCTTTGATCCCAATGAACCGTCAACAAAAATTTTTAATCCATGAATACGTAAATACGGATTTTTATTTTTTTCGCAGTCCAAATATTCAGAAAATGCACGAGGCAAATCACTGACCGATTCAGCTGTAATGAATCCATCTATGCATATAGTTTGTTGACCTGCAGTTTGAATTTTACACAAAATTTTCCACAAATGACTGGTCATTGATAAATCACGAACATGCGTGAAACCGGCTTGATTAAAAATTTTCATCGACGTTAAACAAAAATTTTCAATTTGCGAATCTGAAAACGATGGCAGCAACATCAATGCTTTGATGTGAGCTTGGTCAGATAAAATTCCTGTGAAACCATTTTGATCATGGTAAATTTTTCCACCGATGATATCTGCAGAAAAATCATAGCCTTGCTTTTTAAATTCCCGCATCGCAACAGAATTGATCCATGAACTGTGCCCATCAACGCGCGAAAAAAACACGGGTCGATCTGGAAAAAATTGATCCAAAGTTTTTAAATGCGGTAATTGTTGGTTCGGCCACTGATTTTGGTCCCAACCAAAACCAACCAACCAATCACCACGCAAATATTCAGGTTTAATTTTTATTTCAGAAACTGAATTTTCAGTACGCATAAAATTTAAAGAGAGACCCAAATGGGTCTCTCCGGTTGCTAAAAAGTGTGTGTGACTGTCGTAACAGTTTTTAATTTCGTAAATGTTATCTTCCTGGAGCTGGTATTGTCACAGCGCTACCGCCATTGCCCGGATTGTTGTTGCCTGGATAATAGGGTTGAGCCGCACCATTATTGTTTGGATAATTCGGTTGTGAATTTGTATTTAAATATCCACCACCACTGTAACCACCATTATTTCCACCATTAGGTGTCGGAGCCGCAGAACCATATCCACCGCTGTAGCCACCACCAGCGCCTACGCCATAGTAACCGCCGCCACTTGATCCGCCCGAGAAACTACCGCCACTGTATAACATTTGTAAACGCATTTGCAGTTGTGCGATTTCAGTTTGTACTTGTTGAGCTTGCTGCTGAACAGCTGCTTGACGTTGATAGGCCTGCATTTGTGCTTGCATTTGTGCTTGGTAATATTGTTGTTGCATTTGCTGCTGTTGCTGCTGCATTTGCTGTTGCATTTGCATTTGCTGCTGTTGCATTTGTAAATATTGAGGATTGTTCATGTACTGACCGATACCTTGCATGCTACCGCCTTGCATGTATCCACCCTGCATGTTGCCGCCCATATAGCCGCCGCCACCTTGCATATATCCACCTTGCATGTTGCCACCCATGTAACCGCCCATTGCGATTCCACCACCGATAGCTCCACCCATCATGTAACCAGACATCGGGTAACCACCCTGCATGTTGCCGCCCATGTAACCGCCACCCTGCATATTACCTGACATCGGGTAACCGCCCTGCATGTTGCCACCCATGTAGCCGCCCATTGCGATTCCACCACCGATAGCTCCACCCATCATATAACCTGACATTGGATAACCACCCTGCATGTTGCCGCCCATATAGCCGCCGCCTTGCATATATCCGCCTTGCATGTTGCCACCCATGTAGCCGCCACCCATTGCGATTCCACCGTTCAACATTCCATTTAATGCAAATCCACCGTTCATACCACCCGGCCATCCGCCGTTAGGTCCAGCCATTCCGCCACCTGGATACATTCCCGGTGGATACATTCCACCACCCCAAGGTGAACCGAACATTCCCTGTGGGTATCCGAAAGCACCACCTGGACCGTAAGGACCATAAGCTCCGTTACCCAAACCCATTCCACCCTGACCCGCACAACCGAATGCGCCTTGGCCTTGTGTTCCGTTGATAGCTCCGTAAATTCCACCCAAAACAAATGGGGCACCCATTGAAACTGCAGTCGGATAACCCTGCTGAGGAGGATAACCAAGCTGCGCCTGATATTCAGCATTTCGATCATCATATTGTTTACCTAAATAACCCATACCCAAACCCAAACCGATTTGACCAATGATTGAAGTCCAATCGCGTTTCGGAGCTTGATACGAATATCCACGGCTTTGTTGATCACACTCAGGACAATCTGTCGCTTCTGTTTGATTGCGTAAACGATCTTCGCGATCAAGTTTTGCACGTTCACGCGCATCACTGATCGAAGATTTACGAACTTCAATGTCGTCTTCTGCACGAGTAATTTTTGCTTGAGCATTGTCGGCTAAAATTTTATTTTTTCGATAGTCTGCTAAAAATTTATTACATTCTGATGGAGAATATAAACTGCGTTTACGATCGTCGGGACGCAATGTATCGTCAGAACAAATCTCTGCAGAAATTTTACCACCATCCGATGTGCTGTTCGCTGCACAATAATTTTTACCTTTGTTCCAGTTAGCTTTTAATTTTGCAGTCACATCAATTTTACTGCCGCAATCTGTTTTAGGTGCTTCGACAGTTTTACCATCAGCATCAACTGCTGTTGAGACTGTTGTTCCTTTTTTAGGATCGCAATCATAGCCGTTAAAATCTTTGTACTTATCACATTGGTAATCATTTTGAATGTGTGTATCTAATAAAAAATCTAAAACATCGCCGTCAAAAACTTTTTCTAAACGAGTTCTGGCAAATTTCATTTCACTTTCAAATTTAGTTTTTTCAGATTTACGTTTTTTTAAATCAGTTTGTAATGAAGATATTTTTGAACGTAATTCTTTTTCGTCATCAGACATATCTGTTGCGCCACTGCCTGCACGTTGGTTGTATGCACATTGCTGTTGACCGCCCCACTGACCTGATCCCCATTGACCTTGCCCGCCGTAACCAGCGCCGCCGCCCATTCC
>CANBND010000019.1 GCA_947370945.1 Pseudobdellovibrionaceae bacterium
GGAAGCCAGGGATGAGCTTTTTGGATCATCTCAATGAACTTGAAAATCAAAAAGATCAAAATAAAATTGAAAAAAACAAGGTTCCTTCAGCAATGTTGTACGCGTTTGTCGACAATGAAATTGTTGGAAGACTCAATATACGATATGAATTAAATCAGTGGCTTTGTGAACGCGGTGGGCACATAGGTTATGCAGTCAGTCCGCGGCATCGCAAGCTTGGCTATGCGACTGAAATTTTTAGACAAGGTTTATTATTCTGCCAAAAATTGGGTCTAGAAAAAACATTAGTGACATGTGGCGATCAAAATATAGCATCATGGAAGATTATCGAAAAATTTGCTGCAGATTTAGAAAATCGTATTTTCGATTCTGAAAAAAATGAATTTGTACGTAGATATTGGGTTGATGTTTCTAAATCTTTAAGCGGTCAATTCAACATATATCAAAAAGTAGTGGCCTATATCACTAGACATAAAAATAATGAATCTGAGTTGCTTGTATTTGATCACGATAAAGAATTTTCAGAGGCGGGCACTCAAGTTCCTGCGGGTTCGGTGGTTTTGTCTGAAAATTTTGAAGAGGCAGTCTTGCGAGAAGTCTTTGAAGAGGCAGGTTTAGATCAAAAATTTGAAGTTAAGAAAATTGATGAATATTTATTTTTTGCAGATTGGTCGAATAAATATATTAAAAGACATATATTTCATTTAAAAACTGAGTCCCTAATTTCGGACCGTTGGATACACAAAGTCAGTGGCCATGGTGAAGATCAATTTATGAATTTTCATTTTTACTGGGTTAAGTTGAGTGAAATAAATGGACTTCTTTCAGGCCGATTTGAGGATTCAGTCTTTAAATTGGTGATCCAACCCCACTCTGGAACCACTCGGCTATAATTAATTCCAAGAAAATTTAACAGACAGAACAGTCGTTGAAAAGCCCTCAGATTCGGCTATAACAACCTCATCCAAACAATAACGAGGTTTAAAATGAAGAATCAATTCATCGGTCTTTTAGTGTCAGTTTTAGTCTTGGCTTCGGGCTGTAAACAAGCCACTCAGAGCACAATTCAAGCAAATCCAGAAAATATTGCCAAATTTTATTCGTCAGCGGGCGTTGAAACTAAAGCTCAGTTTTCGGCGGTCTATAAAACTTCGGATTATAAAATCGAAGACATCCAAAAAATGGATGCGTACACAAAATCATATTTTGAACAGTCTTTAATTAAACCCACAATAAAATATTTATTTGGTCCATTAACAAATCGTGAATTGGGTGGAATGAAAACTGAAATGACGGTTGTGATTGACTGGGCGCAAGCAACCCAAGAAGGTGATCATGTTGTTGTTCCGTACACATACAGTGGCACTTGGATTGTGGCTTCAAAGTTAATCTCAACAACTCAGAAATTAACTTTACCGGTTCCGTTTAATTCGCAAAAATTATTTACAACAAAATGGTTGGCCTGTACGGATTCATCACCAGAACACCAAACGCAAAGTTTTTTCTGGTATTTTTGGGATCCATCACGATCGGGTTGTGATCATGTTTTAAATACGGATTATCAGATGGTTGATTTAAAGTTGAGTGAGCAAACGGTCAACACTGTTGAAACGTATCCTGAATTTCAAAAAATGATTAAAAGCAACGGAATCGATAATAATTTTCAAATGACGTATGCTTTTGGATATGTCGAAGACGCAGTGGATGCAAATCCAGACACAGATTCTGATTATGGAATGAATGAATATCGTAAATTTATTAAATTCATGGACAAAGAAAATTTAAAGTTGAACTTAGCAAAAACTTCGATTTTACAAAAAGAATATTTAAACCCACGTTTTCCCGAAAAATTGATTGGTTATCGATATTCGGGAATTTACAATAATGTAAAAATTGAAATCAAAGTTGTAACATCTGCTAATATTGATCAAATGGAACTATTTGCACAAAGCTATGCTCATGATCACGATGCGTTTTTTAGTTGGTTCGGACATTCACGTGTGGGTTCTGGTTTTGATGCAGATAATTTTTCTTCGATGCTGCGTTACAATCCGACGTATTACAGTTTGTCATCGAATTACCAATTAGTTTACTGGGCGGGTTGCAATAGTTATTCGTATTACACACAGCCATTTTTTAAACAAAAAGCAAAGCTCGATTCGGTGAATGATCCAAAAGGTACTAAAAATTTAGATATCATAGCGAATGGATTACCATCACAGTTTTCGTTTAATGCGGATAATGCGACAATTTTGTATAAAGCATTAATTAATTGGAATAAGCCAACCAGTTTTCAGTCGATAGTAAATACAATTGAAAAACGTGCTGCACGTGGTTACTCGGTCGTGTTAGTTAACATCTTGGGCGACGAAGATAACACAAAGTAATTTTAGTTGAACTGATCAATTTGACGAATCCTTAAGTCTGAGTTTCAATAGGAGCTCACAGACTTAAGGAGCCCGTCATGAACGCAATTATTTTAATTACTGATATCATCGAAAAAGTTGTTCTTTTGTTATTGGTAGGTCTTTCAATCTGGTCGATCACAATCATGATAGATCGAAAAAGAATTTTAAAATCTTTAATTTCTGAAGACTTTTTTTTAAATATGCAAAAAATGATTTCTGAAAAAAATCTGTTGTTTCAAAAAAAATCAGAATCAAATTTTTTCATCGACGCATTTAAATCTGCAGAATTAAATTCTGATCAGTTCAAAAAAACAAACAGTATCGATCGTTCTATTTCAAGCTACATCAAAGACAAACGTTCAAATTTAGAAAAAGGTCTGCCAGTCCTTGCGACTTTGGGTGCGAATGCACCATTTATTGGTTTGTTCGGTACTGTACTGGGAATTATCAGATCATTTGCATACCTTGGAACGCAAAGCGGCAGCACGGCCGTGATGACGGGTGTGTCTCAGGCGTTGTATGCAACTGCTGTGGGTTTGTTGGTCGCAATTCCTGCGGTCGTTGCTTATAATAATTTTTCAAATCAAATCAAACGCGCCATTCAGCGCACAGAATCTTTGCGTGATCAACTGATCGCTCAAATCGAGAAATAATCATGGGCGCAGAATTCAATAACGATTCAGATGAACAAACGTTTGCATCGATTAATGTGACTCCATTTGTGGATGTGGTGCTGGTGTTGCTTGTGATTTTTATGATCACTGCCCCAGCCTTGGTCAAAGACATCATCGATATTAAATTACCTAAAACAAATTCAGGCGATGGAAAAATCATGCAAACGTTAGGCGTAGCAGTGAACCGTGATGGCAACATTTTATTAAACGGAGTCTTAACTGATGACGAAGGGTTAAAAACAGCGGCCGTTGAAGCCGTAAAACAAAATTCGGATTCACAAGCCATCATCAGTGCTGATGTGGATGTTCCTTATGGTCGAGTCGTTAAAGTCATTGATTTACTTAAAACATCGGGTCTTGAAAAATTCGCAGTTCAAATCGAGCAAGAAAAAAATAAGTAAATAATGAATTCGTTGAATCGCTGGTCTGCATTTCAAATTTCAATTTTTGGTCATCTGCTGATGGCTGCGATCATTTTATTTTTTACGTTCGATTTTTTTAAACCCGAAAAAAAAATAAATTTTACTGTCATTGAAAATCCTGTGGTTGCTCCTTCGAATTTAATTTTACAACCGAAAAATGAAATAAAACCAACAGTGACCAAAGAAATTCCAGAGACCAGTCAAAAAGTTTTTGGTCTGAACCGAAAAGCGATCACAACATCAAAAGCAGGTGCCGCTTCGGTCAAGCAGGGGAACACCATTGCCAAAGAAAATGATGATCTAAAATTAAAACCGACCGATGCAGATTCTTTACCGATTCCAGCGGATGATTATCTGGTCACATCCGGAGCCAAATTAATTTCAACCGTAATTGCTAATAGAACCGACGAGGCCCGTAAAGCCGGATACGTTGGCAGTGCCGTATTATTAATTTTGATCGACCGTGAAGGTCTCGTGCGTGAAGTGAAACTGTTAAATGTGCTTGAGTTCGGTTTGGGTGAAAAAGCCATTGAAATTGCAAAACAACTCAAATTTATTCCGGCAAAAATCAAAGACGATCCGGTAGCCACTAAAATCAGGTTCAGTATTAATTTTAAATCTTCGAATTAAAAAAGGTCGTATGAAAATATTTTTATTTATTTTACTTATTTCATCACAAGTCTTTAGTCAGATTTCAATCACAGGAACAGTTTTTGAAAAAGGTCGAAAAATTAAATTATCGAATATTCAGGTTTTCATTTTGCCAGATAAAATTGGCGCTTTGACGAATGCAATGGGTGAATTTGAATTAAACGGCATCATTACCAAAGAATCAACTCTAGTTATTAATGCGGGCGGATTTCTTAGATTAGAAAAAATATTGAATTTAGAAAAATCCATAAGCGGTTTTCAAATCTATCTTGAAAAAGACAGGCTCAGTTCTGATATCGAAATTGATGTTGTCGACAGTTCGTTAAAACGGGATCAATCTAAAAAAAGTTTATCCAGAAAACAAATTTTTGAAATGCCCGGAGCTAATGGTGATCCTGTCAAAGCAGTTCAAAATTTAGCAGGTGTGAATCGAACCCAAGGGTTTTCTTCGCAAATTGTAATTCAAGGTGCTGATCCCAAAGACACCGCCTACAGTTTCGAAGATCATGAAATACCATTGGTCTTTCATTTCGGTGGTCTGACGTCTGTTGTGATGCCCGAAGCTGTCGATAGTGTTGATTTTTATTCGGCAGGATATCAATCAGATAAATCACGTGCATTGGGTGGTTTAATTTCATTAAAAACCAGAAATCCTGAAGTCACAGATCGTGACAGTAAGGGCGTTTTTTATGTTGATAATCTGAGTGCCGGAGGACTTTATGAATCAAAAATGAATGACAGCAGCTCATTTTTAATTTCTGGTCGGTATAGTTACGTCGGATTTTTTTTAAAAACAGCGTTTAAAAATAACGAAGCTCTTGATTTAACTGTGGCTCCTGAATTTATGGATATCACAAGCGTGTATCAGAAAAAAATATCTGAATCAGAAAATTTTAGATTATCATTTTTAGGGTCCCGTGATCGATTGGCTTTTGTATTTACAGAACCTGTCAAAGAAAATCCCAGTCTGCGTGGTAACTTTTCAAACACGATTAATTTTTTCAGGATTATCCCACAGTACAATAAAAAAATTGATGACAAAAATAATTTCAAAACCAGCTTTGGCTTAGGCAAAGATCAAATTGGTGTTGATATCGGGGAACGGTTTTTTAAATTAGATACGACAAACCTCACGACACGCGGCGAATGGGAAAATAAAACGACAGACAACCTAACAACTCAAATAGGTTGGGATAATTACTATTCAACCGCTGATGTCGATTTTAAAATTCCCATTCAACGTGGTTCAGGTGGAATTAACAATCCCGTGTCCAGCGGTGATGATCGAATTGCACATATTTCAAAATCCAAAGTGAATAATTTGGGATTGTATTCGCGATTTGAATATAAATATAACGAAAAACTAAAATTGATCCCAAATTTTCGTATGGATCGTTTTTCTCAGACCAAAGAAACATTTTTTTTACCGCGCTTTGCTTTGCAATATAATTTAGACGATTTTAAATTCTTTAAATTTGCGACAGGTTTGTACGCGCAAAATCCAGAACCTCAAGAATCAAGCCTGTCGTACGGAAATCCAGATATCAAAGCGCCACGTGCAATTCATTATACGCTAGGGTATGAACATGATTTTAAACGTGGTGAAAAAAATGGAATTTCGTTAAATACAAATTCTTTTTACCGAAACTTTGCAAATCTGGTTGTGCAATCTGCAAAAACAATCAACCGAGACGGCATTGATGTTTTCGAAGTCGTTAATAACGATGGCACAGGTAAGGCTTATGGTGCTGATTTTTCATTAAAATATAATTCTGACAATATCGCATTCGCCTTGGCCTATACGTACACCGAAAGTTACAGAACTGATCCAATAAATGGAACCTACCGATTTCAATACGATCAAACTCATAATATCAATTTAATATCCAGCTACGAATTTACAAATTTATGGAAAATATCAGGCAGGTTCAGATACGTCACAGGTAATCCCAATACACCAGTTATCGGCAGTATTTATGATGCCGATAATGAAACTTATTTTCCAATTCGTGGAGCAATTTATTCAGATCGAGACAAGGCTTTTCAGCAATTAGATCTGCGTATCGATAAGAAATTTATTTTAGATACAGAAATTTGGAGTATCTATTTAGATATTCAAAATATTTTAAATACGAAAAATCCAGAAGGTTTTCAGTATTCTTACGATTATTCAAAAAAAATCGATGTCACGGGTTTACCATTAATTCCAGCACTTGGATTAAGAGGAGAATTTTAATATGAAAAATAAAATGAACAGCTTAATATTTTTATTTTGTAACATAATTCTTTTGTCTTGTGATAAAAATGAATTGCCAAAGTTTAACGAATTAAATTCCACAAGAGTCATCGCCATGACGACGCCGACACCTGAAGTAAGCCCGACAGATTCTGTGACAATTACGCCTGTGATTAGTGACGTGAACTCAGCAGTGGCACTGACTGACTCAGCACAGACATGTGTTGATTTGGGTGTGGCGTACGGTGTGACTCCGACCTGTGACGGAAATCCGACGAAAGTCGTCATTCACACAAACAGAACATTAACTTTGCCAGGCATTGTCAGTAACTGGACGGGAAATGCAGATGCATTTGTCGTAACAATTCCAAGCGCATTGATTATATTTACGGGCAGGTCAGCGGCTGAACAGTTTAACGGTGTAAACTATTTGGTCGAATATATTTTAAAAAATTCAAGCGGCACAGAAATCAGATCTTTCAGGCGAATTGTCGTCAGCAATAAGACTCCGAAAAATACAAATCCTGTGATCACTGATATTTTTTCAAATGGCGTTACGATGACAACATTACCATTGGGATTAAAAGTGAACTTATCATCGGATTTAGGTTTAACATCATCAGAAAATTACCAAGTTCAAGATTTTAATAATGTGGTAACGACTGCGAATGAATTATTATCTGTGACGTGGATGATCACGGACGGAAAAACTAAATTTTTCAGATCCGACGTCGGTCAAACCAACGAATACACTGGTCCAGATGCCGCGCCCACCGGAAGATCAGCCTATGTGTTTGCCATAGCCCGTGATAATCGGGGCGGTGTTACAGTGATCAAAAGACAGTTTTGATATAGACCGTATATTTTTTTGCTAGAAATTATTTTTTGATCTGATATGGTATTTATAAGCGAACATTAACAACAAACAACGGAGCAGCACATGGCTAAAAGCACTGACAAACCGAAAGAGACTAAAGGCAAACCTAAATTAACAACAAAAGAAAAACAGCTTAAGAAAAAAGAAAAAGCTGCTAAAAAGGGTTAACTTGTTTACGTGGGCTCATTTTCGAGCCCTCTTTTTTGTTCCTATCAATTTAGAATCTGTGATTATGCTCGAGAAAATTGGGTCATTCGTAAGTTGGTTTTGACTACTCACAGAACAAAGCTCTGAGCCCTGCGTGATCTCGTAAGTAAGATAACTTAATATCGTACCAACCATTCACGCGAATTTTTCTATCGTCGAAAATATTTTTATAATAGTAAATTATATAATTCGAGGCTGACGTGCTGGATTCTAAGGTCCAAATTGAATTATTGGATATGCAACCAATAGGGAAATCAATTTTGATACGCTGATCAATGCTATTGTAGTCCTCAAAGCTTGTCACATTTGCACAACTGCCACTTCCGCTAATGACAGCATATGCTGTTCTGTTTGAACCAATAGGTATTCTATTTGAATCCGTAACTGAAATAAGTGTTAATTTTTTCCCGTTGGTACATATTTTTGCCGAGGCTTGTTCAACTTGGTCATTTGGAAGCAATACATTTCCATTATTTTTATCACCGACAGAATTTTTTTGACACCCTGAAATAATCATTAAAGTAACAATAGCATTTAAGTATTTTATTTTCATAACAACCACCTTATTTAAAAGCATAATAATCTGGAAAATAAAAAATATCAATGCACTGGATTTTTACAAAGTAAAACTAAATCAGTATCCCAACGGCTGTTTAGACCCCTTCCGGTCCGGATGCAGTTCTAAATGATGCGCGCAATTTTTTGAACAGGTATCTTTTTTCCAATCAATGACAGCACAATTTTCGCAGATCATCTGAACACTGTCGCAACGTTTGCAATCAATTTTAGTCTGAGCAGGCTGGCCACAGTGCGGACACAAATCATATTTTGTCGACGGTTTTAAATCTTGATCAACGGAAACTCTGTGGTCGAAGACAAAACATTCGCCTTCAAATTCGTCGTTCGGGTATTCTTTCAGATAATTTAATATGCCACCATCTAATTGATAGACGTTGTTATAACCTTGTTTATGTAAATCTAAAATTCCTTTTTCACAGCGAATGCCGCCGGTACAGAAAATCAAAACTTTTTTTTCTTTTGAGATGTTTTGTGATTCCATAAATTTCGGAAACTCTGTGAACTGATCCGTCATTGGATTAATGGCATTTTTAAATGTTCCAATTTTTGTTTCATACCAATTTCGGGTGTCGATCAAAACAACATCATCGGTTTCAGTTTTCATGACTTGATTCCACTCGGTCGGAGTCAGGTGATAATTTTTTCCATCTGGCGGTCGCAATTCTGGCGTACCTAAAGTCACAATTTCCGAGCGTAATTTAATTGCAAGTCGTCTGAACGGCGCTTTGTCGGATTTTGAATCTTTGAAATTTAATGTCTGTAAATTAAAATATTTTAAAATTTCTGATTTATAATTTTTTAAATCATTTTCTGTCGTTGCAGCAACAGTTGAATTAAAACCTTCCGGCGCTAAAATAATTAATCCTAAAATATTATTTTTTTTCGCAGTAGATTCAAAAAAGTTTTTTGCAGTTTCGATATCTGAAATTGTGATAAATTTGTAATAAGCTGTGATGTGATATGACGGTTGTGTATTCATAGGGTCATTCCTTTCGGCTTCAACCTGAGGCTCCAAACCACCATGAGTTGAAAAAAATGAGTTTTAATTTGTTAATTTTTCTGAAATTTGTTTAACTGAGTGGCAAATTAGTTATTTCTACATAATCAGTCAAGTCTTTACTGATTGAACGAGTCACAATTTGGGCCTATATTTTCAAGCTATGGCTACCGTAAATGCAACTGACAAACTTGAAATTGAACGACGCAGAACTTTTGCGATTATTTCGCATCCCGATGCAGGAAAAACCACACTCACTGAAAAATTATTATTTCACGGCGGAGTCATTCACGAAACCGGCGAAGTCAAAGGTAAGTCTGGATCAAAAGCCGTGACATCCGATTGGATGGAGCTTGAACGCCAAAAAGGAATTTCAATCACATCCAGCGTGATGACTTTTGATTTTGAAAATTTACGCGTCAATCTTTTGGATACTCCCGGACACAAAGACTTTAGTGAGGACACATACCGAGTTCTGATGGCCGTTGAAAGCGCTTGCATGTTGATTGACGTCGCCAAAGGTGTCGAAGATCGTACAAAAAAATTATATGATATTTGTCACTACAGAAATATTCCCATCTTTACATTCGTCAATAAATTAGATCGCGAAGGTAAAGATCCTTTAACATTGATTGATGAAATCGAAAAAACTTTGGGCATGCAATGTTACCCGGTGACGTGGCCTTTAGGCATAGGTTCAAGGTTCAAGGGTATTTATAATCGCATGAATAAAAAAGTTTATTTTTACGATCAACGCCGCGAAGACGATCTGGCTGTTGAGGAATTTGATTTCTCTGGTCCGCAAGATCCAATACTTGAAAAATATTTAGATCATGAAACATTAGCCCAAGTCCGTGACGAACTTGAATTGATCGAAAGTGCGTTGCCACCGTTCGATGTCGAAGAATTTTTGGCCGGAAAAATCAGTCCGGTGACTTTTGGATCAGCGAAGCAAAATTTCGGTGTCGATACATTTCTGCAATTTTTTACAAAATATGCTCCTGGCCCAAGACCGCATTCGACACAAAAAGATTTATCTATTGAACCCACGTCTGATAATTTCACGGGCTTCGTTTTTAAAATTCAAGCCAATATGGATAAACGTCATCGTGACCGCATAGCGTTTATCAGAATTTGTTCCGGAAAATTCGAGCGTGGAATGAAAGTCAATCACGCTCGTCTTGATCGCGAATTGCGATTATCCTATTCCAGTCAGTTTATCGCAGCCGACAAAGAAACTGTTGATGTCGCCTACGCCGGAGATATCGTCGGTATTGGCGACACCGGTAACTTTGCGATCGGCGATAGTGTCTCGTCGCAAAATAAAATTCAATTCGATGATATTCCTAAATTTGCTCCAGAATTATTTGCAAAATTAACTGTGCGCGATGCTTTACGTCGCCAAAAATTAAATCAGGCCTTAATTCATTTATCCGAAGAAGGTGCGATTCAATTATTTATTGATCCCATCATTGGTAATCAAGAATATATCATTGGTGCCGTTGGAGAATTACAATTCGAAGTTTTAGTTCACCGCATGCAAGACGAATATAATTTGGAAGTCAAACTGAACAGATTGTCTTACGGTGTGGCCAGATGGCCGCGAAATGTAAACGGTCAAGGTGTTAAAGAGCTTAAAGGTAATTTTAATATGTTCGAAGACATGATTAAACAACCCGTATTGTTATTAAATCAAGAGTGGGATTTAAATTGGGCTAAAAAAGAAAATCCAGATATTGAATTTGCTACATCAATAGCGAGAGCGAGATAAAGTGAGCAACGCGAACAAAAGGTGGAACTAGATTATGAACGCTTTAGAAATTAAAAACTTAAAAAAAACTTATATTCAAAATGCCGATAAAAAAGTTGAAGCCCTGAAAGGCATAAATTTTGAAATTAAACAGGGCGAAATTTTTGGACTACTTGGCCCTAACGGTGCCGGTAAAACGACATTAATTAATTCAATCACGACTTTAGAAAAACCGACATCAGGCGATATTCAAGTTTTTGGAACAAGCGTTTTAGAAAAACCATTAATTACAAAAAAACAAATTGGTATTGTTCATCAGGAAGTCATCAATACGGGTTTTTTTGATGTGCTTGAGATTTTAGATTTTCAATCGGGTTATTATGGCTTAGCAAATAACAAAACACGTATTGAGTATCTTGTTAAAAAATTGGCATTAGATACCCATGCGACAAAAAAAATTAAACAATTATCTGGTGGTATGAAACGTCGATTAATGATTGCGAAAGCGCTGGTGCATTCACCGAAATTATTATTACTGGATGAGCCCACAGCAGGTGTCGACGTTGAATTGCGTGAATCGTTATGGGCCTTTGTTCGTGAATTAAAAAATGAAGGTATTTCAGTTTTGTTAACCACTCATTACCTCGAAGAAGCTGAAGCTCTTTGTGATCGCATCGGAATTATTAATAAGGGTGAATTGATTTTTTGCGGGACACCAAGGGAAGTCATCGCCAAATATTCGACAAAAAAAATATCGTTAAAAACCAAAGACGGAAAACAGCATCATTTTGTCGATTCGGCTTCAAAAGAATTGTCTGAAATTTTACAAAAAAATCAAATTTCATTTGCTGATATTATTGATATTCAAATCACCGAAGGTAAACTCGAAGAAGCTTTCACGAAAGTGGTGAATTTATGATAACCCAAAAAATAATTCCAATGTCAATGGTGCCTTTTTTCACCTTAGTTAAAAAAGAAGTGAAACGTTTTATGAAAGTAATCGTTCAAACTGTCGTAAGCCCGATTGTCAGTTCTTTTTTATATTTGCTCGTATTCGGCGTATCACTTGGTAACAGTGTGACCTTGAAAAGCGGAGTTCCTTACCTGGCATTTTTAATTCCAGGCTTGATGGTGATGGGATTAATTAATAATGCTTTTCAAAATTCATCATCGTCGATTGTGACCTCAAAATTTTCCGGAGATCTTGAAGACATCCGTGTGGCACCGGTGACACATAACCAAATTATTTGGGCGATGGGTTTTGGCGGAATCATTCGCGGCGGAATGGTTGCCTTGATCACTGGAATCGTAGGATCATTGTTTCATCTGATGCAGCGTGGGGAATTATTATTAATTACACATCCGTTCTGGACTTTATATTTTGTCATTACTGGCGGTTTAATTTTTGCATTTTGCGGAATCTTCGTTGCATTTTTAGCAAAAACATTCGATCAGCTTTCGGCATTTTCGACCTTCATATTGTTACCGCTGACATATTTAGGTGGCGTATTTATCTCGGTTGAAAATTTACATCCGGTGTGGCAAACGATTTCACATTTCAATCCGTTGTTTTATTTGATCAACGGTTTTCGGTTTTCAGTTTTGGGCGTTTCTGATGTTGATTTAACGACCTCAGTGATTGTAACTTTGATTGCTGTTGGAATTACATATTCAATGGCGCAAATAGCATTAAAAAAAGGTTCATTTAACAGATGGTAAATATATTACAGAAAAGGATTTTTATGAAAAAAATAGCACTATTAATTATGGCATTCCCGTTGATCGTATTATCTGGCGTTCATAAATATTCTGAAAATGATCTGAAATTTGAAGGTCAGTTTTTAAAATCAAATAAAGCCAAGGCTCCAGCGATTTTAATGATTCACAACTGGATGGGTGCAACAGATGAAACACTGAAGCAAGCCAACAGATACAATAAATTAGGGTATAATGTTTTTGTCGCAGATATTTATGGTGCAGGAGTTCGTCCCAAGGACGCTACAGAGGCCGGAAAACTGGCCACAATATATAAAACAGACCATAAGCTTTTCCGTGCGCGAATTGATTTGGCATATGCAGAAATGTTAAAACAAAAATCAGTCGATGCAAATCAAACCGCAGTGATTGGTTATTGTTTTGGAGGCACAGGCGCAGCTGAAGCCGCACGTTCAAATTCAAAATTAAAAGCAGCGATTTCATTTCATGGCGGCCTGGATAGTTTAAACCCAACAGAAGGCGCAAATATCAAAGCGCATGTTTTGGTTCTGCATGGTGCAGATGATCCATATGTTGCAGCTAAAGATTTAGAAGGTTTTGAAAAAGAAATGCGCGACAACCATGTTCACTTTGAATTGATTAAATTTTCAAACGCTGTTCACAGTTTTACAGATGTTTCAGCAGGCACTGATAATTCAAAAGGTGCTGCTTATAATAAAATTGCGGACGAGAAATCATTTCAGTATGCAAAAATGTTTTTAGCAGAAAGTTTTAAGAAATAATCATGTTTAAAGAAAATTCTCATATTATGATGTACGTAAATGATTTAAATCGAGCGGTGACGTGGTACAAAGAAAAATTAAATTTTTCAGAAATATTTGTTGTTCCAAATTCTTACGCATCATTGAAACATATTGAGATGAATTTTAAATTAGATTTACATCCTTCAGAAGCAGACTCAAAAGATGTTGGCTTTGGTCCGATGCAATACTTTACGGCTAAAAATTTTGATCAAGACATGCAATCTTTGAAAGATAAAAATGTCAAAGTTGGGACGCCTCGTAAAGAAGGCAACAGTCCGCGGTTTGTGACATTTTTGGGATTCAGAGGGCAATGCTTTGGGTTTGATTGAAGAAGAAGTTCATTAAAATTAATTTTTTACAGAGGCAATTATGATTTTCGAAGGCTTGTCAGATAAAATTTTAGGATCAATAAAAAAACTCAAAGGTCAGAATAAAATTTCTGAATCAAATATCGAAGATGCGATCAAAGAAATTCGTATGAGTTTGCTTGAGGCCGACGTGCATTTCAAAGTCGTTAAAAACTTTATCGACAAAGTGAAAGCAAAAGCTCTGGGTTCAGACGTTTTACAAAATGTAAATCCCGGCCAACAATTTATTAAAATTGTGCACGATGAATTGGTTGAAACACTGGGTGGCGGTGTTGTTGATATCAACGTGCGTGAAAAATTAAATGTGATCATGATGGTGGGTTTACAAGGCGCCGGAAAAACCACAACCACCGCAAAACTGGGATTATATCTTCGTCAAAAATTATCTAAAAAAGTCGGATTCGTTCCGGTCGACGTTTACAGACCCGCGGCCATTGATCAATTGCAAACCTTAGCCAAACAAAATGATTTTTTATGTTATCCATCCAAAGTGGGCGATAAGCCTCAAGATATTTTAAAGGCTGCTATCGCTTGGGCGCAAGCCGAGATGATCGAAGTTTTATTGGTCGATACAGCAGGCCGTTTGCAAATTGATGATCAGCTGATGCAAGAGCTCGAAGATTTGAAAAGAATAATTGAACCCACAGAAATTTTATTGGTCGCAGATGCAATGTTGGGTCAGCAATCGGTCAGTGTTGCAGAAACTTTTCATCAGCGCATGAATCTGTCGGGTTTGGTATTAACTAAAGTTGACGGCGATGCACGCGGTGGAGCCGCGTTGTCAATTCGTGAAGTCACGGGTATTCCAATTAAATTTTTAGGCGTTGGCGAAAAAGTTTCAGCACTCGAAGTTTTTCATCCGGACAGATTAGCCGGCCGCATACTTGATATGGGTGACGTTTTAACTTTGGTTGAACGCGCACAAGGTGTGATCGACGAAAAAGAAGCAGAACGTTCAGCAAAACGAATGATGAACAATCAATTTACGTTCGAAGATTTTTTAGCGCAAATTCAGCAGTTGAAAAAAATGGGCGGTATGGAATCGATGCTTAAGTTTTTGCCGGGCATGGGTGAAATTTCAAAACAAATGAAAAACATGACTCCACCGGATGATGAAATTAAAAAAATTGAAGCGATCATCAGATCAATGACGATCCAAGAACGTGAAGATCACCGAATTCTTAATGGCTCTCGGCGTCAAAGAATAGCATTGGGTTCGGGGACTCAAGCTCAGGATATCAATAAATTGGTGAAACAGTTCGAAGAGGCCAAGAAAATGATGTCTGGTATGATGAAAATGGGAATGGGCGGGATGATGGGTAAAGGCTCAAAACCAGGCCGTGGAAACCCATTTGGAGGCAAAGGTGGAATGAAATTTCCATTTTAAGCTGTACAGATCAATCTTAGTGGTTGATTTTTGTTTCAATAAGTTATAAAAATTTGACTCTTGTTTTATTAATATGAAGGAAAGGTTCCCATGGTTGTTATCCGTTTAGCTCGCGTAGGCTCAAAGCATGATCCAAAATACAGAATCACAGTTGCGGATTCTCGTAAATATGTAACTGGTAAATTTATTGAAGTCTTAGGAACATATATTCCGACGCCAATGGGTAAACAGACTAAAGTAACTTTAAATGTTGAAAAAGCAAAAGCTTGGTTAACAAAAGGTGCTCAGCCTTCTGAAACAGTTCGTAAAGTTTTAAAATTAGGCGGCGTAGAATTAAAAGCTCGCAAAAAATCACCACCTAAAACAAAAACTAAAACAGCTAAAAAAGCTTAGTTTTAAAATTATTAAATTTCTGTTAAGGCTCAGCAAAATGCTGGGCCTTTTTCATTTTATCCAATGGATTAATCAAAAATAGCTTGAGAATTGATGAAATTTTTGCCAAAGTTATGTCAACGGATTAATTCTCATACAGGAGACGTTATGGAAAATTTAAAAGAACTTGTTGAGCACATGGCTAAATCTTTGGTTGATAAGCCAGACAACGTGAGTGTTGATGAAATTCCAGGTCAGCAAACGACGTTATTGGCTTTAAAAGTCGATAAAGAAGATCTTGGTAAGGTGATCGGTAAACAAGGCAAAACCGCCGCAGCAATGAGAACCATCATTCGTGCTGCTGGTACGAAGCTAAACAAGCGTTACCATTTGGATATTGTCGAATAGTTCTATTGAAATAAATTAATTTAAACTCTAAAAGGAGTCTTCGGGCTCCTTTTTTTATTTTTTGAACGGATGTAAACTAAGATGCAGAATGAAAACAGACTGATCGGCAAAATTAAACAAGCGCATGGTCTTCGTGGGGAAGTTTATGTTTTGGTTTTTTCAAAAGACATCAGTTGGCAAAAAAAATTAAAAAATATTTATTTGAAACAAAATGATCAAATTAAAAATTTAAATGTAACAAAATCAAAACCCTTTAAAGACGGTTTGATTCTGAGCCTTGAATCTATCACTGATCGAAATCAATCAGAAGCCATCGAAGGTTCTGAGGTCTGGATCGATCAAAATTTATTTAAATCACAACCGAACGAGACTCCGTATCTGGTCGAAATTGAAAACTTCGAAGTCCACGATAAAACATTAGGAGTTTTAGGAATCATCACTAAGTTTTCATTTAATGGATCGCAAGATCTTTTAGTTGTAACTGCCACGAATAATTCAGAAGTAAAGTATGAAATTCCATTCGTAGACCAATTCGTTTTAAAAATTGATTCTGAAAATAAAATATTATTGATGGATTTGCCAGAGGGGTTAGTTGAAATTAATTTTGTTTCAGCTAAGCAAGACGATGGAGTTGGTGAGTCTTAGTATGAAACATAAGATTTCATTTTCATATATAACGTTGTTTCCTGATCTGATCAGACATTATTTGTCGGAAGCTTTATTAAGTAAGGCCGAAAAAAATAATATATTAAAATTTAATATATTTAATCTTCGGGATCATTCAGAAACAAAATACAAATCTGTCGACGATACGGCTTATGGTGGTGGTGACGGAATGGTTTTTGAATTGGAGCCGCTCGTAAATTGTTTGGCGTCTGTAAAAAAAGAAATTCCCGATTCAAAAAAAACACACGTGATTTTTTTATCTCCGCAAGGTCAGCCTTTAAATCATCAAAAAGTTTTAGAATTAGCAACCTATGATCATTTGATTTTTGTTTGCGGTCGGTACGCGGGCATTGACCAAAGATTTATTGCAAATTACGTAGATCAAGAAATTTCCGTGGGAGACTATGTTTTATCAGGTGGGGAATTGCCAAGTTTGGTTTTAACTGAAGCGATATCAAGACATATTGAAGGTGTTTTGGGTGATCAAGTTTCTAGCCAAAAAGATTCTTTCTCGATTGAAGTCAACGGGTTGTTAGAAGCTCCACAGTTTACAAAGCCGCAAAAATGGAATGAATTATCTGTTCCTGAAACTTTAACCAACGGCAACCATCAAAAAATTTCTGAATGGCAAAAAAATGTTTCGATACTTGTTACGCTGGCGAAAAGGCCTGATTTGCTAAACCAGAAAATAATAAACTGGCTGACAGTCAGCGATTTCTATAAAAATATTTCTGAATCAGATCGTAAAAATTTACAAATTCAAAACCTAGGTGAAAAATTGAAAAACAAATTAACTGTGTGTTCGTACAAAGGCACCCTATGACGGAATCAATAAATCAGACGAACTTTCGAAAAGCTCCGCTGGCAGTAGCTTTAATGCATTATCCAACGATCGACCGACAAGGTGATTTGGTTGCAACGAATATTACAAATTTTGATATTCATGATATCGCCCGTGCATGTCGCGTGTATGGTGTTGATCGGTATTATTTAGTTCATCCGCTGAAAGACCAGCTGATGTTTGTTGAACGGGTCTTGGATCATTGGCGTACAGGTGAAGGCGCTAAATTTAATCCTATGCGACGAACGGCATTGGTTGATGTTCGTACGGCAGAAAATATAGATCAGTTGAAAGTCGACTGGGGATACCCTGAGGCTAAAATTGTAGCAACTCATGCTAGGCAGTTGCCGGGGCAGGATAAATTCACTTTTGAAAGCTTTAAAACCGAGCTAATGACCAGCGATACACCTTATATTTTAATTTTTGGTACGGGGTTTGGATTAACTCAGGATTTTATGAAGACCTGTTCGGCTGTTTTGGAGCCGATCAAAGGTCAATCGAAAGATGATTATCGCCATTTAAGTGTCAGGTCGGCCGTAAGTATCTGTCTTGACCGCTTATTAGGTACGTGATAATTAATACGTTCTCAAAATACAGATATAACGATTAAGGAATTAGATATGGCAAAAGCAGCAGCAGCAAAAGCAACTAAAACGACAAAGACTCCAAAAAAGGCGCAGGCCGCTGGTGTTGAAACAAATCTTGTTCGTCGTATTACTAAACCAAAAACTACAAATACAAAAATTGCAGCATTTTCTCCGGGTGATACTGTGAACGTTTACGTTAAAGTTATCGAAGGTGAAAAAGAACGTATTCAGTTGTACAAAGGCGTTGTTACAAAAATTCAAGGTCACGCACACAAAACTTTTACAGTTCGTAAAATTTCTGCAGGTGTTGGCGTTGAAAGAACATTCCCGTTCTCATCTCCTGCGATTGATTCAGTTGAATTAGTCAGTACAGGTCGTGTACGTCGTGCAAAACTTTATTATTTACGTGGTCTTGATGGTAAAGCTGCTCGTATCGAATCGGTATTAGCGCAACCAGCTGCTAAAGTAAAAACTGTCGCAGCCGAATAGTTTTGATAAAAAAATTTAAAATTTCAGATCTCGATCCAAATAAAACACCTGTGATGGGTGTTGATGAAGTGGGTCGAGGATGCATCGCCGGTCCAGTTTGTGCCGGCGTTGTTGTATTTAACGATAAAAATTTAACGGACGCAGATCTTGAAACCTATATCGATTCAAAAAAAATTCCAGAACACAAGCGTGATATGATCGCGGCACAAATTCAAAAAGATCATTATTTTGCGTTGGGATGGGCTACAGCAGAAGAAATTGATGAACTGAATATTAGACAGGCGACGCTGCTTGCGATGAGTCGTGCGGTCATAGCGTTACATAAACAACTGCTTAAAAAAATTGATATTTCCAAGGGAACATTATTGGTCGATGGACGGGATATAATTCCTTTGTTGGTTCCGATATTCGGAGAGCTAGAACAGCGAGCTATCATTCAAGGCGACAAGCAAGTGAGGCAGATTTCTGCAGCCTCTATTGTTGCAAAGGTTGCTCGTGATCAGTTGATGAAAAAAATGTCTGTGGATTATCCCCAGTATGGTTTTGAAAAACACAAAGGGTACGGCACAGAGGTGCACCGTGAAGCCGTCGAAAAATATGGAGTTTTATCAATCCACCGAAAATCATTCGGCGGAGTTAAAGAATTTATCACCTAATCAATTAAGTCATGTCCGGCGCGGTTTGTGGGCCGAAAAAGTTGTTTTAGATTTTTTGGTTCAAAAAAAATGGAAAATCATATCTGAAAGAAAAAAATATAAGTTTGGTGAAATTGATCTGGTTGTAAAACGCGAAGATCGTGTGACATTGATCGAAGTTAAATACTTACATAACGAATGGATGAGTTTTGAGCGTATTCATCAAAAACAAATTAATCGGTTAAAAAGAAACTATCTGTTTTTATCAAACGGTGAATTCAAGAATTATAAGACACAGTTGATGGTCGGATTGGTCAATCGTTCCATGACAATAAAATGGATTGATTTAATAGGTTAATTTAAGTTCATCAGGAGGGATGATTTTTTGTGGCTTGCCATCAAATGAAAAATCGAAGCGAACCTTCCACTCGGCGCCAACGCCAATTTTTTGGTCGCGAAAAAAATTAATACCCCAGCATTCACCAGGCGGTTTAAATTGGGCGATTAAAGAATGTTTTTTTAATCTGGAATCAGATGTTCGATTTTCACTGGTATCGATAACAACGCCGGTGACTAAATTTAAATATGTCGTCACAAAACCAACGGCTAAAGCGATGTCATCAACTTTTGTAGCAGGATTTATTCGATTTGAAACATAGCCCAATTTAAAATACTGACCTTGGGTGTTCCGATAGGTCAGTGTGGATGTCGAATCTGTCGCAAATTCATAGGGCGAATAATTTATTTGCTGATTAAAACTGAATGCATTTAAAGACAAATCTAAATTACCACTTAAATTTGAAAGTGGTTTATTGATATTTTCTTTGGCCTCTGTTTGATATAGATCGTATGACTGACTGACATTAAACGTTAGCATCGGAACATAAGAGGCATCTTTGATAATTTTTTTAATGACTCGATTTAAAATTGAAAATTTAATAATGTGTCGTTCGTAAACGCGGTCGGATGTATCAAACTGTAAGCTATTCTGATTTGTACGGTTAATATCTGAATCATTAATTTGATCTTGTGATTTAAAAGGTGTGTCACTATTTTTAAAATTACCGAAAAATGGATGAGCTTCTTGATCGATCCACGGTAACCATGTGTATGTGACTTCTGGAATTAATTCATGTTTGTATTTTTTTTCAATATCCAAATCTGTTGAATCGTATATGCGGTACAATTTACTGCGCGACATGACATCAAATTCAACCAGTTTTCTGTGATTATATTTTTTTTCACCTTCGGTAAAAAAATACTGCGTATCTGCATACGTGATTTGCGGGGTCATGTTGATTGCACCAAAAGTATAGGATTCAGTGGTCAAGGATGTTTTAAAATTCAAGCGTTGGCCCGTACGAAGCAAATCTGTACCCTCATTGTAAACGCCATCTTCGGCGCGGTCGCAATCAGAAGGTAATGATGTTGGATTTAAAGCGTTATCACATTGTGGATTTGCAGATTGATTCGTGACATATTTTTGACCGTCAAGACCAATTGTTATATCGTCATATTTTTTTTGTCGGTAAAAGTTGGCTCCGTCAAAATTGATTTTATAATAAACCGACGATGTACCGATTTTTTGCAATTGCGTATCAAAACGAATTTCGGGCAACTTGTGCACGGCTGAAGAATTATCACTGAGAGGATTAGCTTCGAGCAAATGTTTAAAATAAACAAGATCTAAACTTAATAATGAATTCGAGTCAGCAGTGCTTAAAGTTAAACGATTTTCAAGGCCACTTTCGGCATAATTTTTAAATTCATCAAAGAAATCTTTGGGGTATTGTAAATCGCTGATTTGATGCGCTTTAAAATTCAGATGTGTATTTTCATTGATTGAATGTCGTTGATCAGCTTTGAACGCCCACCGATTAAAAGAATCTTCTTTCTGATTGAGCGGTCTGAAAAAATTATATCTGTATTCAGATTTAAAAACAGTATCGTTCATGTGCGATGCGTGAATTTCGCCAAACGAATCATCTGCCAGAGCGTAGCGGTATTCAAGAAGCTGTTTTAAGCCACCAAGTTCATAATTTTTTAGTGTAAAAGTTAAATCTTCGGAGTGGTCAATGGCCCAGAAAAAACTTTCGGAAACAACTAAATTTCTGTTGTTGATATAACCTAATTCAGGACTTAACAAGCCAGATTGACGTTCATTTTTTAAAGGTACAACTAAATAGGGTAACCATAAAATAGGAAAGCCATTTACTTTTAAGAATGTATTTTTTAAGAAAGCATAGCCGCCTAATTCGGCTTTGATTTTTGTGCCGCTAAAACTCCATGAGGCTGGGCAATTGCTGCACGTTGTGTAGTCTGCATCTAGGATTGAAAAATTTTTTGTTGATTCTTGCTCAATTAATTGACCATGAAATTGAATATTATTTGATTGGACGTAACCATTGTAAATAACAGATTGATCTGATTCGTAATCCAAATGAATTTCGTCACCACCGATTTCAACGTCAGCAGCAAAAATTTGAACATGACCTTTCAAAATAGCTTGCCTTGAATTTTGATCAATAAAAAGTGAATCTGCTTTGAAGGATTGGTTTTTATAAGTAACTTCGACCTGACCGCTGAGCGATACGGTATTTTTTTCTAAATCCCGCGACAAATTTTCGGCGGTGATTGTGAAACCCGCAATACGAGCAGCGGCACGACTTTGGTCAGCATGCATTTTTACAGATGTAAAAAATGAAAAACAAAAAAATGAAAATACTATTAATTTCACGTCCGAAAATTATAAAAATGAATTCGTGGATTGTCACTTCAAGACTAAAGGGGTATTCATTATTTTTCAGAAACGACCGATCAATAAGCAGACATCAAACGGGGAGTTTTCTATGATGAATGCAACTTATTATCAAGTCGGCGAATTAACAGTGGTTGAAATCAATGGGCGTATTGAGCCGGATCAAAACAAACCTTTTCGTGATGTCTGCGAAAAAAAATTGAAGGATCAAAAAGTGATCTTTTGTTTAGAAAATCTATCATTTACTGCGTCGGCAAATTTAACAACTTTTTTTGAATCTATAAATATGATTCCGCTGGCCTCTGTTGTAGGTTTGAAGCATGATTTTCACAAATTACTAGAACTCAAAGGTTTTTCAGCTCTGAAAACATTTACGACTCTGTCTGAGGCCCTAAAGTATTCTGATTTGTAAACGACAAACTTAAATTCGTATTTAATTTTTCAAGCATTTTTAAACGCAAGTGGCACTTTTCAAGTTCATCCATTTTTTGGGTTAGCTGGGCCCGTGTTGCGTCCAAATTTTGGGCTAACTGATTGTTTTCAATCTGCAGAGCTGACATTTTATTTTTAAGCTCTGCCTGTTCAGTCTGAAATTTAGAAAAATCATTTTCTAAATTTAAATTTTTTAATTTCAAGGCTGTTAAATCGGCTTGATCAGATTCTTGTAATCGTTTAAATCGGATCAATTCATTTTCAATATAATTTTTATTCTCATTCATTTTTTTCTGTTTGAAAATTTCAGACTCAAGTGTTTCGTTTTTTTGTTGATACTGTAATATTTCTTTGGATAAAAAATGAATTTGTTCTTCATACGATTGAATAAAATTTGTTTTTTCATTCTCAGCTTTATTTTTTTGCAGGTCGACATTTTGTTTTAAATGCTGAATTTGAATAATATTTTCATTATTTAATTTTTCAAATGAAGAACTCATTTGTTGTGTTTTTTTTAGATCATTTTCGAGTGTTTCGATTTGTGTTTTTAACGATTGAACATACGGTTTAATGATATCTTTGATCTTTAAGTGAAACTTTGATAATCTTTTTAGGTCGACCGATTGTGTTTCGCACAACTTTTCATAGGCTAAATATTTTTCGTGACTAATTTTGTACTGGCCTTCGATCCGCTCTGTGTGTAGCTCTAGGTTTTCATTTTTTTCAGAGAGTATTTCAAATTTTTCATGATAATTTTTAACTTCAAAATAAAGTTTATTTTTTTCTTGAATCAGTTTCTGGTTTTCAGTTTCAAAAAGTAAGAGTTTTCGATAGTTTAATTTCAATTTATTTTGTAAGTCTTCAATTTGACTTGATAAATCATCAAGTACGGCAGATTGATTTTCGGATACAGCAGGCTGTGCATTTAAGCGAGCTGATGATGGATTTTGAACTATTTCTAAATGGTCGAGCGAAAATTCCATAACTTCCTCCTTGAAGTTAAATGTAACAATAAACTTAGTGTGACATGAATTTAACCAACACTAAAGTCTGTAAACGAAAACAAAGCGACCAAGCAATAAAACTAGACTATTGGCCAGCTCTGAGCCTGATTGAACTGC
>CANBND010000020.1 GCA_947370945.1 Pseudobdellovibrionaceae bacterium
ATTGCGCGGCCAAAGCATTTTGCTGAGTGACTTGTTCCATTTGCGCAAAGGCTCCGGCAATTTGACGAATACCCGTCGCTTGTTCGCGTGACGCTGTAGAAATTTCTGTGATCATACTGTCGACTTCTTGCACGTTATGTAAAATAGTATCTAATTCATCATTACATTTAACAGCCGTATCAATGCCCGTTTTAATTTTATTTTTAGAAGTCGTAATCATTTGATCAACTTTAGTTTTTGAATCAGCGACTATGAAATTCACTTTTTGTACGGATTGTTCCAATAAAATTGAAATTTCTTTTGAAGCCTCTCCTGACATTTTTGCTAAATTACCGACTTCTTCGGCGACGACAGCGAAACCTTTACCGTATTCACCGGCACGAGCCGCTTCAACAGAGGCATTGAATGATAATAATTTTGTTTGAAACACAATTTCATTAATGACTTTGGTTTTGTTGCTGATGTCATGAATTAATTTTGTCATTTCAACCAACTGCTGATTTGAATCGGCCATTTGATTTGATGCTGCCATATTTGTAGCTTCAATGTCTGTGATGGCACTCATCATGTCTTGAACAGTTTTCTTACCTTTTTCACAAGCCGAAATACTATCGCTGGACACATCGCGCGAACGCTCTGCAGATTCTGAATTTTTTTGTACAGTTGCCGTAATTTCATCGACTGCGGTCACAGTTTCTTGCAGGGCCGATGCTTGTTGTCTGGCTGCGACAGATAATTGCTGCGATGACGTCGCAATTTTCTCGGCTGCTTGGTAAACTTCTTTGGCGTTATCACCCAATGTGATACTTGAATTTGCTAAACTTTTTGCGATAGCGCGGCCAACCCATAATGCCATTCCTAAGCAAATAAAAATACCTATCGCTAAAACAATATAAAATTCTTTGACTGCGTCAGTGGCTTCTTCGTAAGCATCACCTTGGTTATCATGAACAAATGATGACCAGCCCATTGCAGCTATCGATTTTTTATTTTCTATGATGTGATAACCGACAAGATCTGCGTCGGGATCAGTTTCATACCTTGAAACAACTGCACCCGACTTTGTACTTGCGATGATCTTACTAACACCAGTGTGCATTTTAACGAAATCTTCTTTTAAAATTTTATTTTCATCCGTAACTATTTCCATTTTTTGTGTTTTTTCATCAGTACCAATAAATGAAATCATTTTACCATCTTTGTTAGTCAATGTGACTTCTAGATCTTTGAAACCTAATTTATGCAAATCTTCGTATGTGTTTGTCATTTCATTTTCAAACCAACGTTTTCCGGCGCGGTTTGAAATAACACCAATCACGTTGCCTTTGCCATCACGAATTGGAGCACTAAAACTAGAACCAAAACGATTTTCGCCAAACGCTGATTTCATCAACGGGTCTTCGATAAAATCTTCGACGTATGTGCCGGTATATGAATTGACTTTGTCTTCGGTAAATTCACCTTTTAATACTGATTTAAACCATTGCGTTTCAGAAAAATTATAATTTTGTAAATTTTTAAAGTTCACAGATTTACCAGAACCGTCTTTTGAATTAGCACCCACCAGACGACCGTATTTATCAACCACGATAATTAAGTCATAAATACCGTACATCGAAACGTACTTATCTAATTTTGGTGCAATCGCTGCAGAATTTAAATTCTGAATGACGTCATTAATCGCAAAAGCTTGTACATCGCCATAACGTTCATACAACTGTGCAGAAACTTTTTCACCTAGATCAGCTGCATACAATTTAAATTCTTCGTTAATTTTATCTTTGAATGACTTTGATACATTATGCACATTAAAAAATGATAGACTTCCTTGAAAAATCAGCACAAATAACGCAAGTCCAGCAATTTTTGTTGATAACGAAGATTTTTTAATTTTATTCCACATGTTGATATCCTGCTGTTAATATTTTTATTAAATAATTTATGCGGCCATACCTAATTGTTGTAGTTCTTCAACTGATAGGGCTTTTACAATGTCTAAAATTAAAATTAATTCATTGTCTTTGCGGTACACGCCAGAAATATAATCTGTATTATGTGCCGATGAAACTACCGGCTTTTCTGAAATATCATTGTCTGATAACGAAACCACATAATTCACACAGTCAACCATGACGCCTAATTGATTTTTGCCGAAATTTAAAATCATGACTGTCGTTTCAACTGAATTTGATTCTTTTAAATTTAATTTTTTTCGCAGGTCCATAATTGAAATGACTTGGCCACGCAAATTCATAATACCTAAAAAATATGGCGCCGTTTGCGGAACGGCCGTAATTTCAGGTACGCGAATGACTTCTTTGACTGTTAATAAAGGGATCGCATACTTTTCAACACCTAAATTAAAACAAATATATTTATTTAATGTTTTTGATTCTTCATTCATAATTAAGCCACCCTTAATCTGTCGTTTGAACGTTCATTTTTTTCGATTACTTTGTGATTAGTTCTGAATTCTGTTTTTTTTCTTAAAATCAGATCCTGCGGCTCCAGTATCAACGCTGGTTTTCCGTCGGCCAAAATCGTACTGCCGCTGATGCCTTTTAAATTTTGTAATTCAAGTCCTAACGGTTTCGTTACAATTTCGTTTTGAACTAAAATGTCATCGACCATTAGGCAAAACGGTTTTTCACCGGACCTGACAACCAAGGCAATTAAGTCTGTTGTTTCTAAATGACTACGTAAACCAAAAAAATCACCCACACGATACATCGGCAAATTTTCACCTCGTAACAAAAGTGTTTCACCGATATTTTGATTTTTTTGAATTTGCTGGAATGTAGGGCGCAATGTTTCATGCACATGTGTTAATGGCACAGCAAATTTGTGGTCACACGAGGACACAATTAAGCTGTCAATAATTGCTAATGTTAATGGTAAGATAATTTTAAATGTCGTTCCCTGCCCCAGAACTGATGTGATTTTAATTTCACCGTTTAATTCTGTGATATTAGTTTTAACAACATCCATCCCGACACCACGACCTGAAACATCCGTCACAGCTTCTTTGGTTGAAAACCCGGCAGCGAAAATTAAATTTCGACATTCATCATCAGTTAATTTTTGATTTTCAGAAATAATATTTTTTTCAATTGCTTTGGTTCGTAATTTCTCAGGATTTAAACCACCACCGTCATCAGACACTTCGATAACCAATTTACCTGACTGATGATAGGCCGATAAAATAACTGTGCCTTTTTCTGATTTATTATTTGCCGTTCTGATCATTGAATTTTCAATACCGTGATCGACGGAATTTCTGATCAAATGCACCAATGGATCATTTATTTTTTCTAATACTGTTTTATCAAGCTCGGTGTCTTCGCCTTTTAGAACGAAATTAATTTCTTTATTTAAAGCTTGCGCCGTATCACGTACGATTCGCTGCATTTTTTGAAATGTCGGCTTCACTGCTGTCATTCGAAGACTCATAGATGAATCTTGGATTTCTTTGGAAATTTTTGATAACTGTATAACGGTTTTTTTGAGCGCTTCGTTTTCATGACCTAAAACTTGTTCTTTTAATACAGATTGTAAAATCACCATTTCGCCCACTGAATTTAATAGTGCTTCAACTTTTGAAAGCGCTACGCGAATGCTTTCATCGACAGTTTGAGGCTGCTTTGCATTTGCAACTGTTGGCGATGCAGTTTTTACCAATTCAATCACGGGTTTTAAAATCATTTTCGACTGGTTTGCTGCCAATGCTTCTTGGGCTTCGGCCATCGCCAACAATTCTTCGATGGTTGGTTCGTATCTTTCAGTAGAAACGTCAGAAACAATTTCCGTAACTGGATTTAATTTATCAATATTTTTTACGGCCGGCATTTCTGAATAATTTTTCATTTGATTTAATAAATTTGCAGAATCAAATGTTGCTGCTAAATTAGATTTTAAACCGTTGATCATCAACTGAATATGGTCATTGGCCTGCAATAAAATATTGACTACGGCTGGTGTACACGACAACGCACCATTTTTAATTTTTAAAATAAATGTTTCAAATTCATGAGTGAAAGCACCAAATTCATCAAAGCCAACAGCCTTTGATGAACCTTTTAAATTATGCGCTAGTCGAAAAATTTTATTAATATTTTCAATATTCATTGAATCTGATTCAAGAATCAAAAAACAGCTTTCAACCTCTGTAATGGCTTGTTCAGCTTCTTCCAGAAATCCTATTTTTAATTCTATTTCAAAATCATCCACTGATACTCCCGTACGAAAAATAAAAATCTCTATGTTTTCGTATCGGAACTTTGCAATTTTTTAACAGTCTGGGTTTTGGCGCAGAATCAAAAAATAGATCTTGGTCTTGATTGATAGTGCTGGCTACAGAGCTATTTAATTCCATGTATTTTTACCGTCCGTGGTACTAGGCCAAAGTTTAATAACCTGTGCAGTCACACTCCGTGGTCTAGTTTTGTACATGCTGGGACCTGAACCGTTAAAGACCTTTAAATAAAATAACTATTTTGATCTGAAGAAAAATAATCTTCAAAACCATTAAAGTATTTCTTAAAAACCTACGAAAACGCATATAACTCTTATGTGTCATCCGGATACCGTCCTTTCTCGGACGGCAAATCCACTAAAAGCAAGTTCTGTAACCAGCAGAACTTGCTTTTACATTTCGCACGCCACAACTAATACAGCACACGCAAAATGTCACTGGGTGAATAAAATGCCTGTCAGAATCCTAACAGTCGATAAGTTATAATTAATTCGCTATACCTTCATTCACCTAATGGAGGTTTTTATGAACACACTAAATATTTCATTATTGTTAGTCTTGACAGCGCTTGTTGTTACTCATATCGCGATCGTTTAATCGATACATATTCACGAAATGAACACAAAGTATCGACTTTATTATTTATCGATGGCGACAGCTGCGTTTTTGTTAACGTCGCTGATTGCAAATTCTGTGGCCATCGCTGATCGACCCGAAGACACTTCGTATTTATGTTCAACTGAACGAAACCAATTAAATTTTAATACCAGCATACAACCACAAAATAAATCTACGCTGACAGTATTCACTTGGAACGCACACAAATTTGCAGACACTCAATATTTTATTGATCTTAAAAAATTATCACAAAAATCTGATCTCATTTTTGTTCAAGAAGCCATGCATTCATCGGGCTGGCAAAACGCATTCGCATCGCACATGCCGTTTGACTGGAGCTTTCACAAAAGTTTTTGTACAAATAATCAAGCCACAGGCGTTTTGACCGGCAGTCGCTACCCACAAATTACACCACGAACAATTTTAACAACAGGCACTGAACCACTTTCATTCACACCCAAGGTCAGTGGCATCAGCTTTATCGAATTTCAAAATAAAAAAATTATGATCATCAATACTCACGCTTTAAATTTTAATTTAGGTTCTGATTTTGAAGATCAAATCGATCAAATTATCGAAATGATTTCGCAAACAAATTTACCAATTATTTGGGCCGGTGATTTTAATACATGGAGCCCCGGACGCCGTTCATATTTATTTAATCAAGCCATATCGCAAGGACTTGATCCGTTAATTCCGCAAAATGATTCACGCACTTTAAAATTAGATCATATTTTAGTTCGCGGATTCAGATCATTAAATACTAAAGTTTTAGACCAATTTAAATCTTCAGATCATTTACCGGTAATGACGGAATTGGTTTTGCAATAAATTTTAATTTAATTCTGAAACTACAAACACTGACAATTTGATTTCAAGGAATCTAAACCTGAACAGCTGACGGTTTTTCCACCCTTTGATAATGAAATCGATTCTAATTTGCCATTGCGTTCAATCATGACCAGTTCTTCACCTTCTTGGTAATAGGCTCGTCCACCTTTTTCTTCCAGTGAAGTTTCAAAACCTGCGCGTAAAGAATCAATATATGCATCGGTTGGATTCAACGATTGCTCGGGGTCTGCCGTTTGCAATTCAGGCATGCCTTGTTCATTCACTTTATATATTTGCAAATGCTTTAACGGTTGGTTGTCATTCGATTGATAATTTATTTCTGTGCGCAATCGTTTTCGTTCGCCTTCGTTATTGCGCAGATCTCGCTGTGTCCAGTCATCCATTTGTACGACAACTTCGCCCAGCGCGGGCCGTAAACTAACAACCAAATTATCAAAAGTCGGGTCAACTTTGTCGCTGTCGACTGAATTTTTTATTTCCAAGCATGTTCCGATTGTTTTTAAATGTTCAGAAAAATTTTTATAGACCTGCTGATTGTCTTCGGGTTTTGCGGGTTCACCCAGTGACGTGCCCATGGGTTTTGCTAATGTTTTTTCACCTGACGTCACTGCCGCAGCTGGCAACGCCGCTGATTCAGCTTGAACGTTTTCTAAAGATTCTTCCGCTTCGATTTTTGCTTTGGCTGCAATTTTTTTTTGCGCACTACGATCATAAAAATAAAAAACACTCATCGCAACAAGTGTGGCGATGATTCCGATAACAAAATCTTTTCTCACAGTCGAGCCTTGCATCCTGCAAACGGGGTTTGCATACTCACTTAATTAAACCGATTTCACGCAACCGTTGCATTAAAAATTCATGTGCTGTGATATCTGCGTATTTAGCTCCATCACCTTTGCACGACGGCAAACATGTTAATAATGATTCTGGATGCGGATGCATAAAGAACGGCATCGAAAAGCGTGATTTGTTTGTTCCATCATTGGGGTTAATCACTCGATGAGTCGTCGACGGAATTACATCATTTGTAATTCGCGCCAACATATCGCCCGCATCAACAATTAATGTTCCGAAATCAGATTCGATATCAAGCCATTGGCCATCGCGATCTTTTAATTGTAAACCCGATTGCGTCGCTGCTGGTAAAATTGTGATAAAATTAATATCTTCATGGGCCGCTGCGCGAATGCAGCGTGGATCAGTGCCCTCTGGAATTGGTGGGTAATGCAACAATCGCAAAATTGAATTACCTTCTTCGACCATGCCTTTGAAATAATTTTTTTCAACTTTTAATGGTGATGTTAAGGCTTCCATCATTTGAATTCCGGCCTGTTCAAGCTGCGCAAATAATTTTTCAAACAGCGGACGAAATTCAGCGACACTGTCATCGGGCCAAATATTTTTTGGATAATATTTCGCAAATGCATGTGAATCAGCGACTTCACGACCGACGTGCCAAAATTCTTTCAGGTCCATCACTGGTGAACCTTTGGCGTGTTCTTTGCCGAACGCCGTGTAGCCGCGCTGACCACCACCTAATTCAGAAATATAAGAACGTTTTTTTGTATCTGATAATTGATAAAATTTTTCCAGAATTAAATACGCTTGTTTTAATAAATCTGCCGACACATCGTGATCTTTTAAAACAATAAAACCGTATTCTTTCATACCGATAAATAATTGTTCAATAAATTTAGACCTCTCGGCCTCAGTGCCTTTGGTGTAATGGCTTAAACTTAATGTGGGAACTTTTCGTAATGTTTGATTTTGTTTTTCCATAGGTTGCAGATTATCAGATTTAATCTTTAGTTTCAACTTGACGGTTTCAACTTAATTTCAATAACTCGCGCATGGTCTGCACTTAAAAATTCAAAATGAATATCCCCATCATACAGCCTGAAAGCATGTTTATTTCGATATGGTGATTCTGTCGATTCATAGCCTTTGTATATGACTGGCCTTGGGTCCTGTTTTAAAGTTTCAACAATCACTTCACGCAATTCTTGGCGCCCAGTTCTGCTGATCCAGTTTTTTAATTCAACGTCTGCAATTTCAGAAAACTCGACGCTGATATTTTTTGATTCTGATTCAACAGACCACCCGCCTTTAGCTTGCGGTTGATTTTCAAATTGTGGCAAATACGGTTTAATATCCAGCACAGGTGTGCCATCGACCAGATCGGCACCTGCAAAAATAATTTTATTTTTTTCAATTTTTACGATTTCTACCAATGATAATCCGATGGGATTCGGACGATGCGGAGACCGCGTCGCAAAAACACCGATCGATTCACCATTCATGCGCGGAGGATGAACTTTGGCATGATACCGCGCTGATTTATTTAAATGAAAAACAAAAACAATCCACACATGCGAATATCCTGACAAACCTTCAAGAGCTTGTTCAGGTTGCCATTCTGGCGAAATAATTAATTCAGAATATGCACTTGAAACAATGCCTGATTGTCTGGGTACGCCAAATTTATCGGGGTAACATGATTTTAAAAAACCGATGGGTGTAAATTCGTACAATGAAAAACCTAAGCTGCTTTAACTATTAATTTATGCGCTGGGCAAATAATCAATAGCAGCTTCATCAGCTTATCGGTACCGATTCTTTGAATGCGATGGTGCAAAATTTTACTGACATCTGATTCGTGGATTTTTAATAATTTTGCAAGTTCACTATTTTTAAGTTCGTTTTTGTTCGCATATTTAATAAATTCTTGGCACAAATCCCAGCGGAATTTTTCTGCAACAGTTGCGTCTTTTGACAACATAACTGTTCCCGTTGTACGACTCAATTTTTTACGAATATTTTTTAATTCATTTTCAGATGGAAAACCCATTTTACTTTCTCCTGTAAGCATTAACGACACCAACATAAAGTTGATGCTTTTCGAGCAGCCAAACTAATTTGTATTTTTTATTTTTAAAATCTAAAGTATTTACGAAATACGAAAAATCATTTTTAGTATCTATTGCGCGAAAATTTTGCCCATCGAGCAATTCGACCAGCTCAACGATTAAGTCCAAAGAAATCGATTTTGAATGTTTTAATTCATAATGATCATCTATAACAATTTGAGTTATCATTTGATTATTAATTCTTAAAAATGTCTTGAAACTTTGGCGAGCCATTTCTGTATGATAGCATATCTTGATACATATATCAAGATTCTAATTCTAAGGGTCTTTAGAAATTTCCTGATTTTTCAGCTAAGGCCTCGCGATTTAAAATGATAATTTCTTTACCATTGATATCGATCAAGCCTTCGTTTTTAAACTCAGTCAAGTGACGCGATAGCGATTCATTAATTGTACTGGCTAATTGCGCAAATTCATTTCGTGTTAATTTTAAATTCAAAGAAATTCCACGATTTGTTTTTATACCGAAACGATCGGCCAAAGTTACGATTTGATACGCGATACGCTCTTGCACAGATGCCAAATAATGAAACTGCCCGATTTTTTCTTGATATTGCAGATCCGAGGCGGATTGTTTCATCAACGCTGCTAAAATTGGATTCTGCCCAGACATCATTTGCTGAATTGTTTGTGCCGAATAAAAATAAACCGTCGAAGCTTTGACTGCTTCTGCAAAACAATCTGATTGATCATCAACAACCAAAGCTTTGTAACCAAACATTTCACCCGGAGAAACCAATTTTGTGACGTATTCTGTCGTCGTCGTACGACCGCGAGCCGAATCACGATGTACAAAAATTTTCACACAGCCCGTTTTTAAAATATACAAACCCTTTGGTGCAGAGCCTTCTTTAAAAATGACATCACCTTCGTTGAAGGTGATCGTTTCGTACTGCACATCAGAAAAATTTGTTAATGTTGTTTTTGGTAAATAATCTGATGACACCGCTATCGCTGCGGCCGAACCACCCGACAAACTGTTATAACCCGCGTACAACTGAACAGTTTCATTGTTAAATTGAGTATTAAATTTTGTCATAAATATCTCCGATTTTAATTAGTTCATTTATTTATGAACTAATATAATTAGTTTACTATTTTTTAAACTAATGTCCATAAAAAACTTCGCGCCCACCAAATCAAGTCATAATGCGATATTTTGATATCAATTATTCAAGTTATTTCGTATACTTATGTGTTATATGGATCTTAAACAGTTCGTCTCGCGGCCAAACCCTCACGCGTCTTATCAAAATAGTAATTTGTTCTTTTCGATATAAATTTGTAGTGTGTCCGCAGATCTTAAACGCACATAGGAGCCTTATGAAAATTTCAATACTTTTGCTACTAACAATTTTAATTTCTATAAATTCGGAATTTGCTAATGCATGGGGTGGCCGCGGGCACGCAGCCATTTGTGAATCCGCTGTTTATTTAGTGAAAAATCAAAACCTGAAAGAATATTTACAAAACAAACCGCACATGATGGCACACCTTTGTAATATTCCAGATATTGCCTGGAGAAACATCGACAGCAAATTCACAGTTCACGGCAACGCCACACACTATATTAACGTTGAATCATTGGGTCTGGCCATCAAAGACGTACCCACAGATTTAAAAACAATTATTGAAAAATACACGGGCACTGAAAATCGAATCAAAGAAAATGCAAAAATTGTTTCAATCCCCCAAGACATGGGTACAAACTGGTGGCGCGCAGATCAATTTTACAGACGCGCTGTTGCTGCTGCGACTGAATTAAAAACTTTAACAGCACCATCAACTTCAAAAGAAGAACAAGACGAAAATTTTGCGTACAACAAATCATTTTTTGAAATGATCACATCGATGGGTTTAATGGGCCACTTCGTTGGCGACAATTCACAACCCTTTCATGTAACATCTGATCACGATGGATACGCCGCAGGTCATGGTGGAATTCATGCGTATTACGAAGATTCTGCAGTTGCTTTTTACGGACCAGATCTGCAAACAAAAATTGTAGCCGCCAGCAAAAAAATGCAAACCACAAATCCAAAATTTTTAAAAGGCGCAAACACTGTCGAAAAAATGAAAGCACTGGGTGAAATTTCTTACGGTGAAATTAAAGCGATTTTAAAAGTTGATCCAGTGATCACACCATCAGTTTTAAAAGTTGAAAAAGGCATGAGCTTAAAAACCGCAGCAGTCCGAAAACCTGCGAATATTGGTTATAAAAATTTTGAAAAATTAATGACAACACAAATGGCCAGATCTGCAACACTGTTAGCAAGCCTTTGGGACGAAGCTTACAAGGCTGCTGGCAACCCCGAAGCTAAGGCCTACAAGAGCTATAAATACCCCGTCAACCCTGAGTTTGTAATGCCAGATTATTACGATACAGCTGCAGCAGAAACTAAAACCAAGAAGTAATCGCAACCTGTGATAAAAATTGATTGCCGTTCAGCGCACCTGTTTGCGCTGAACCAATTAATCCCGAAAACGTCGCATCCAATAATATATTTTTAAATTTAAATCCGGATCCCAACGCAGCCTGCGTATTATTTTCTGAATTTGGCGCCGTTTCAAATTGGCTGATCAAAAAAGTTTGCTTTACGGACCCGCGTAAAACCAACCATTCATTAAATTCAGATTCAATCCCCATTGTCAGCGGAACTTGGTTCAAGTGATCTTTTAAATGTGTCGTTTTATATTTTATATTTTGAATCAGAACATCGACGCGGTAAAAAAAATGGCTTTTGTCTAAGTCAGTTCTGTCAGAAAAACCAAATTCAAAATTTTGGAAATCGATAGCAGTAACTTCTGTACCTGAATTTTTTTGCACAGCAGTGAAATACTGAATCGAACCCGATAAAATTAACGATTCGATTTCATACAATACGGATGCAGAGACAGAATCACTAAAATTTATTTTTTTTTGCCCCGCCATTGTCACATCATTCACCAATGGTAAATTCAAAGCGAATGATAAAAATCCAGATCGATAACCTGTCTGAATAATTTGCGTCGATTCACCAATTTGATTTAATTTATCATTGTGATGTGAATAAAATAGTCCCAAAGAAAAAATTTGGCCTTTGTTTTTATATGACCATAAAAAATCAATTGGATTCTGCGACAGTTCAAAGTTTTGCGAAGTCACAGAGTTAAATAGAATCCGTTCATGACCAACAAATTGATCCTGTCGCCCCACAGCACCGGCTAAATTCACATCTTTGTTTAAAGTGACCAAACCCGCCGCAAAAGCTCCATCCGACAATGTTGTTGAATTCGTAACACCCGATTCAATCTGTAAAAACGGATCAGTTTCAGAAATTTTTGTCGGGAAATAAAAAATGTTTTCTGTATCAGAAAAATGATTTTGGCTTTGTAACGAAGAAAGCCTAGCTCTTGAGGCTAGGCTTAATGTTGAAAAACTTGAAATGAATAAAAAATAAAAAATGTTTTTCAAAAAATACTTTTAAAACTAATATTTATAAACTAAACCGACTTGGGCCAGTAAATCTGTACCATTGATATTTTGGCTTGCTGTTGCGCCAGTCAAACCTTTTAACGTCGCATCCAACTGAACTTTGTTCATAACAACGCCAACGCCTGCAGCTACTGCTGTATTATTTGCTTCAGCTGAAAATTCAGCATCAACAACGCCCGTCGCACCCGTTAAAGATGCCGCTGAGTAGCCAACTTCGTCTTTGGATTGAGCAACTAAAACTGATTGCGTGATTGATCCACGTAATACCAACCAATCATTTGCTTTTGTTTCAGCGCCTAAAATAAGTGGTAAAGTCGTGCGATTAAATTTTTTGTCAGCTTGCTTATCTTTAACAGTGACTTGCTGCAAACCTGCACCAATGAAATATTCGCCAGTTTCAGTTTTTGTTACATCAACAACGCGCAAATTAATATCTTGATAGCTGTGACTTAAATTTGGCGCAAGACCAGCATTCAAAGTTTGCGAAACATTCCATGTTGTTAAATCAAGTCCGTAACGCAAAGTATTTTGGTTATAACGTAAACCCAAGTTAAAATATGTATCAGAGTTCAGTTGATCACCCGCTGTATTTACAGCCGAGTTCACAAGACCAAAATTCGCTTTCCATTTGAAATCGCCATATGAGGCTGCTAAACGCAAACCTGCTGATGATTCTTTCTCGTTCGTCAGCTTGTTATTGAAATTTGAATAATATGTACCCAGACCCCAAACCGTTGAACCGTCTTTCCAGTTGTAAATAATTTCCGCTGGATTTTGCTGAGTTTTGTAAGCTGTTACGCCCGCAATACCGTTCACAAATTTTCTTTGTGATTGAACAGATTCATCTAAGTGACCCACAGATAAAAATATTTTTGAATCCGAATTTACATTCATCAACATCGAACCTTCAGCGCCGTTATCAACAGTTGTTGCAGTTGTTAAACCCGCCTCTAAAGCCACAAAATTTTCCAAAGACATCAAGTGATACGGACTTACAAAAACAGTTTGCGTATCCGTTAAATGCAACGAATTTGACAAAGCTTTCAGACGCGCTTTTGTCGCAAATGCTGTTGAAAATGAAAAAGCGATCACTAACATTAATAAGTGTTTCATAAATCTCCTTTAAGATTGTGACTTAAGCCTAGCGACTTTTAACCAGACTGACAACAGTGATTTGTGCATCAAAATTTTGCAAGCTACTAAATCTATTCATCAAATTTTCCAGAAAATAATTTTTCAATAAACTGTCGAACTGGATAAACCATAACCTCACCAGATTTTATAACGTCTTGTCCTGTATAAATGCCTATAGCTTTTTTAATTTTTCCAGCTGCCAGTAATACATTAAGGCCCGAGTTAAAATCTTTTGTCCATTTTTTTGATGATTTAACTTCTAAACCCCAAATTGATTTTCCAGAGCTTATAACGAAATCGACTTCATTTTCAGACGGAGTTCCCCAATAATTAAATTGCCATCTTTTCTGAAAATAATCTGAATAACATTTTAATTCATGCAAAATATACGTTTCAAATAAAAATCCGCTTTCATCTGCAGAAATATCTGAATCCAAACTTTGCGATAATGCCCTGACAACACCTGTGTCAAAAAAATAAAATTTTGACAGGCTGACCTCTTTGACTTTCGCTTTTAAATGCAGAGGTTCTAATTTTAAACCCAACAAAGTATCCTGAAGAATATCCAAATATCCGCTGATCGTTGTGCGCGGTATTCCGATTTCTTGTGATAAATTTTGCAAATTAATAACCTGTGCATTACGAAGCGCAAAGTGCTCTAAAAATTTAAGATATGATGGCAAGCTTCGAACAAGTGATTCTTGCTGTATTTCCTCTTTAAGATATGTTTGAACGTATGAATCTAGGTAATCCTTTTTTTCAGCTTCTGTTTCAAAACTAAAAATCTCTGGCAGCATTCCGAATTTTAAACAGTTCTCTAAATTAAATACATCTTTAGTTTCTGAAAATGACAGCGGGTAAAAATGACGAACCAGCGCACGCCCAGCCAACAAATTCACATTTGATTTTTTTAATTTTCTTGCACTTGATCCCGTTAAAATAAATTGAATCCGGCTGTCGTGATCAAAAATTAATGCGTGCACTTCATCTAATAGCGATGGTAATTTTTGAATTTCATCAATAACGATTGTTTTATAACTAGGATTACCTTCTACAATTTCGGCTAATAATTCTGGTCTTGTCGAAAATCTGTGAAAATCTTTATTCTTAAGTAGATCAATAATTAAGTCTGTTTGAATTTGTTTTTTAAGCCACGTTGACTTACCTGTCCCACGTGGACCAAATAGAAAAAAAGATTTTTTAGGTTTTAAAAGAATTCTATGTATCGACATATCCGTCATTTTTACGGTAAAAATGATGGAAGTCACGTCATTTTTACCTAAAATTATATTTAAAACGTGTATAAACTATTTAATTTTTTACGGCAGCTTAACAAAAAAATCAGAAAAACTGATCACATACGCCATCAAACCATTGTCTTGCTTGTAAGTTCGCAAATAATTTGTGTCTTTAATAATCTGAAAATGCGGCACATTCAGAAATTTTTGAAATTTTTTAAATGCAGAATCTAAATGTGTATCCGATAATTTAACTTCGACTGTAAATAATGGTTTTCGATCACTTAAAATAATAAAATCAATTTCATGCTGATCTTTGGTTCTTAAATATTTTAATTCCAGATCTGCCTGACCTGTATCATTGTAAAAATGCACCATCTTTAATAAGTGAACTGCAACCATATTTTCAAAACGCGCACCGTCCGAATCAACTTGCGTCCAATCATACAAATAAATTTTACCTTCTTTTTTCAGGCTTCGCGGAATTGATTTAATATGCGGCTTTATTTCAAAATGATAATAAACATTTTCAAGGTGTTTCATCCAGCGCTGAACCGTCGAATACCCCACGTCTAAATCTTCACACAATGATTGAATACTTAATGGTGAACCCACCTTATCTGGAATAAACGCACTTAATATTTCAACCTGACCTACTTGTAAAACATTTGAAATATCTTTCAGATCTTGTCTGATTAATAATTCAATTCTGTTTTTTCGCCAAATACGATGCACCGATTCTGTTTTTTCAAAAAGCGGTTCTGGGAAGCCGCTGAATTTAAATAACTGATCGACAAATTTTTCATCTGATTTCGGCAAATCAAACAACACTGGTTTATTTAAAAATTTAACAAATTGATCGAAATTAAAAATTTTACTTTTCAAACTGGTCAATTCACTGATTCCGAATGGCATCACATGAAAATGAAAAAATCGACCCAACAAACTGTCGGCACCCTTGCGAAATATATTTAATTTTGCACTGCCTGTAATGATGATTTCAAGATCTTCATTGAAGTGGTCAAAAAAACCTTTTAATTGATTTTTCCAATTTTTATTTTTATGAATCTCGTCGAAAACCAAACGAGTGCTTTTTTTTTCTTTAACTTCAGTACCGATTTGTTTTTGATTTTTAATCCAACGACGTTTAAATTCAGCTTCGTCCCAACTGAAATAATTTTCAGGGTCTTTTAATAACGATTTTGCAAGCGTCGTTTTACCAGCTTGCCGCGGACCAGACATAAAAGCCATCTTGTGGCGATTCAGAGCTAAATTTTCAACATAGGACAGAATATGTCGTTGGATATGTTTTTTCATCCGACCATTTCACCACCTATATATGAAAAAGTCACGACCATTTCACCGTGAATGTATAGAATAGTCGGATAGATCATCCAACATCCTACTTAAAAACAAAAAAGCCGATGTTTCCATCGGCTTTTCGTACATCTTTATTTTTAAGTATTCTAAAACAAAGATAATTTAAATCAGTATTTATTAGAACGCGTAAGTTAATCCAACTTGAGCTAATAAGTTACCAGAATTAATTGTTTGAGTAGCACCAGTTAAGATTGAACCATCAACAGAAACTTTGTTGAATTTCAAACCAGCACCAGCTGCTAAAGTTGTTGTGTTCAAACCTGGTGATGTTTCAGAATTTGTTGTTGAAGGAGCTGTTTCATCTTTAGATGAATCAACCAATAATAAATTCTGAGTTACAGAACCACGTAATGTTAACCAAGAATTTGCTTCAGCTTCTAAACCGATAATTAATGGCATGTGAGTTTGCTTAATAGTGTTTTCAAAGCCAGCAGTTGCTTTTTCTTTTTCAGAAGAATAAGCTAAACCGATACCGTAGAAAAACTCAGTTGCATCTTTTTTGATTTTTGATAATGCACCAACATTTACTGTCATGATGTCATAATCAGTCACTGATACAGTTGCTACAGTTGATTTGTATCCACCAGTAGATAAACCACCGTAAACATACAGGTCAGACATAACATCATAACCACCAGTTGCAGTGATTGAAGTCTTACCTTTGTAATCATTCAAAGTTGCACCAGTTCCAGCTTCCCAAGTGTCTGTTAAACCAACAAGCAATGCGCCTGTCCAGTTAGCACCAGTCGCACCGAACTTTAAACCCATTGAACTTTCTTTTTGCTCAGAACCAGCTTTTTTGTTTTCAAATTTTGAATACACTAAAGTTCCAGCAACTGACATATCACCAGTTTTCATACCGTATGATACTTCAAGTGGATTTTGCTGGCGAACTGTTGCAACAGCACCGTTACGCGATTTTGCATCAGAACGTAATGCAAAAATATTTGCATCAGCGTGACCCAATGATAATGCGAATTTTGCATCGCCCATAGAACGAATTAAAAGACCTTCAGCACCACCGTTTAAAGTTGTTGTGTTGATTGCGTCTGGAGCACCTGCAGTTGTGAATGTCTTACCTGATTCGATTGTTAAAGAATCGCCAGTTAAAGTCATCATGTCTGATGGGTTACCATAAACAGTTGATACATCAACTAAGTGAGCTGCGTTACCTAATGCATTGATACGTGCACGAGTTGCGAAAGCTGAAGTTGAAGCTAAAATTAATGCTAATGTTAATAATGATTTCATTTCTATATTTCCTTTCAATGTTTCTAATTTATTTAAACGTTATTATTTAAAAAATTAAAACATGTATGTCATGCCAACTTGGCCTAACAAGTTATTTCCGTTCAAAGTTTGACCCGCGCCAGAACCAGATAAATCTGTTAATGAACCATCAAGAGTTAACTTGTTGAATTTTAAACCAGCACCCACAGAGGCAATAGTTGAATTTGCAGCCGGGCCAAATTCGAAATCAGTTAAGCCTGCAACTGGTGTAGTTTCTTTTTTAGAGCTATTGATTAAAGTGTTCTGAGTGATTGATCCACGTAATGTTAACCAAGAAGAAGCATCAACTTCAAGACCCATAGTAATCGGCATAACCAAAGATGTTACTTTAACATCAGCTGTTAATGCCGTTAATGCAATTTTTGTTGTCGAATTTGTTAAACCAGCACCATAGAAAAATTCGTTACCATCTTTTTTATGTGAAGATACCGCAGAAACTTTAATTTCTGTGTTGTCAAATTTTCTTTGCTCAACTGATAGAGTGTTCTCAGTTTTGAAACCCGCCATTGAAATAGCTCCAGACAAATATAAGTTATCCATTGAATAACCAGCGCCTGCAGAAACACCCATAGTACCTGTGAATTTGCCATCAGTTGCATTTTCATAAGTATTTACTAAGCCTAAACCTAATTTGGCATCTAATGCACCCATGCGCACACCCGCACGAAGACCCGCAGAAGATTCTTTTTCTACAGCAGCTTTATCGTTGTAGTTAGAGTATGCCAAAGTTGCAGCCCAAGACATATCAGATGATTTCATACCATATGATAATTCAACTGGATTTTGCTGAGATTTAGTATTTGCAAAACCAGTCACAGCAGTAGCTCCACCAGTTGTCGTATTTGCACGAAGACCCCAAATAGAAGCATTTGCAGATTCATGACCTAATGATAAAGCATATTTTGAATCGCCCATTGAACGAGTAACCATACCTTCAGCGTTCGCATTTTGCGCACCACTTGCAGTTGTACCAGATTCCATAGTTACGAAATCGCCCATCATCATCATATCAGCTGGATTGCTGTACACAGTTTGTGTATCCATTAAGTGCGGAGAGTTTCCTAAAGCGTTAACACGTGCGCGTGTTGCGAATGCGTTCATTGAAGCTAAAGCAACAACTACTACTAAAATCTTTTTCATGTCGTATCCCTTTCGTTATGAGTTCCTGTTTTTGTTAAAGCGTTTAAAACTTTAAATTCTTTTTTATAACTTATATCATTAATGCTAATGAGGTCTTAGGTCGTGCGCAACACTAAAAATATCAGACACTTGTCAGATTTGCTTTTTTTGATGTTTAAAATTTCAGCCATTAAGTTTTTTGTGACTTTATCACATCGGTTTATATTTTTTGATTTCTCGTCTGTATTTTTTAATTTTTCTATTCTAATTTTTGACTTTAAAAAATTATAACGCGCATGCTCAAATCGCATAACGTTAGGACCCAGACCTTGGTATTGAATGTGCCTGACAACACGCTGCTCTTTTGATCTGAACCTTTTAATTTGCGGTGTCATGCTTGGTATTTGAACGTTAACGTGTAAAATAAGTTATGCGAAAAATTAATAAAATTATCACATCATGCTTAAATCAATCCGTCATAATCGGCGAAGATGAACTGACCCATGCGCTTGAAAAACATTTTTCTATTCCCAAAGTTAAGCTCACTGAAATTATTGAAATGGTTTTGACCGAACCCGACGAAATATTCTTGGACGAAAAAACTGTCTTGTATCATTTGTTTTATAAAATTGAAACTGGCCAGTACTTAGTGGTAGTTCTTAAATCAGTCGATTCGAAAATATTTTTCTCTACAATTTATCCAACCGGCAGCAAAATTCGTAGCCCTCATAAAAAACTAAAAAGGATCAAAAAATGAAAAAAAAATACCCCGAAATTTTCTTTGAATCACGCGGTGGCGAAGGCCCATTGTTCATTTATTATTCTGAAAAACCTTACGGCAATGCCACAGACGACGAAAATGAAACCGGTGCAGGCTTCTTTGGCAAAGACGGCGAATTAAAGGCCGTTATGTTTGATCATGTTAAAAAAGCGAACGATCATCAAAAATTAATTTTCAAATCTGGCTGCGTCGTTGAAATTAAAGTTAAAAAAGGTCAAGTTACTCATCAAATTTTGTTCCCAACATCCAAAGCAAGTTAATTTAAAAACCCCTATCCCGCACATAGAGTTGGACCAACTCTATGTGCGGGATAGGGGTAAAAAAAAGGGCCTTACCGCAAGCAAAGTTAGTTTCTCCTCTGAAATAAAGTGACTTTCAGTTCACAAGCCCTACACTTTAAATATGAAATCACAAAAAATTCTTCAAGGAATTATCAAACGCCACCCCGATGGGTTTGGTTTTTTTATCGCCGACGCAACCACTGAACATGTTGATGTTTTTATTCCTGCCAATTCAATGAAAACGGCGATGACCAACGACAAAGTTTCAATCACCGTTGAAAAAGAAAATGACGGTCGCTTTCGCGGAGAAATTATTCGCATCACAGAACGCGCGCAAAAACGAATCGCCGGAAAATTTTCAAAACTAAATGAATCCTTCGGTGCGATAAAGGACGAAGGCAAAGGCTGGGGCGCTGATTTAAAAATTGCTTTAGACAAATCAATGAACGCCAAAAATGGTGAATTGGTTGCGGCAATGATTAAAACATATCCTGACAGCGGCGATTTCACAGGTGAAATTGTCGAAGTCATCGGCGATGCCGAAAGCGCAATGAATGATATTCGCAGAGTTATTGTGAATCAAAATATTCCAGATGTTTTTACAGATGCAACATTGGCCGAAGCCGAAACATTTGGAAAAAACCCTGTCGACAAAGATTTTATCGGCAGAACAGATTTACGCCATTTACCTATTGTGACGATCGACGGCGCGACCGCAAAAGATTTCGACGATGCTGTTTATGTTGAAATGAAACAAAATGGTTTTCATCTCATTGTCGCTATCGCTGACGTCAGTCACTATGTAAAACCCGGAAGCCCGATCGACAAAGACGCCTACGAACGCGGAACGTCTGTTTATTTTCCAAACTTTGTTGTGCCGATGATTCCCGAAGCCTTATCAAACGGATTATGTTCATTAAATCCGAATGTGCCGCGATTGGCACTTGTTGCTGATATGAATTTTGATTTCACGGGCACGATGATGAATTCCAGTTTTTACGAAGCCGTCATCGAAAGCAAAGCGCGAATCACTTACGGCGAAGCTCAAGAAATTGTTGACGGCAAAGAAGATAGTCACGAAATGTTGAAACATACAAGTGTCCCCGGCGTTCAAGACAATGTTTTACGCTGCGCTGATTTAGCCAAAGTATTAATGGCCAAACGATTCAAAGACGGATCGCTTGATTTAGAAGTCCCCGAAACAGAATTAGTGATCGATGGCACTGGCGAACCGATTGACGTGATTAAATCTGAAAGATTATTCGCGCACAGATTAATCGAAGAAATGATGTTGGCTGCAAACGTTGCTGTCGCAAAGTTTTTGGGAGCCAAAGAAATTCCGTCATTATATCGTGTTCATGAACCGCCTGATCCATTGAAAATTTCTTTGCTTGAAAAATATTTACACAACTTAGGATCAACAGCGAATCTTGCGGGTGACAGATTGCAAAAAAAATTAACCAGAGCGCTGCAAGAATTTACGAACGAAGCACAATCAAATATTATTCATATCCTTACACTCCGATCAATGAGCCAAGCTAAATATCAAATCGAAAATTTGGGCCACTTTGGTTTAGGTTTTGATTATTACACACACTTTACTTCACCTATCAGACGTTATCCAGATTTGGTGATCCATCGACTTGTGAAAAGCCAAGCCGGTGTTGCTGGTTACAGATTGTTGGCCGAAGAAGACGTGCAAACCGCAGGAACATGGTTATCGGCGTGCGAACAACGTTCCGCAAAATCAGAACGTCAAATTCATGCCATTAAAAAAGCTCGGTTCATGAAAAAATTTGTGGGCGAAACTTTCGATGGCATGATCAGTTCGGTCACAAAATTTGGAGTCTTTGTTTTGTTAAAACAATACAACGTTGATGGTTTGATTAAATTAGAAGACCTTGGCGGCCAAGGCCCCAGCAGCTGGGAATTTGACGAAGAAAATTTAAAATTAGTTTCAAAACGCTCTGGCTTTTCACACAGCTTAGGTGATGTTCTGAAAGTCACCGTCAGTGCTGTTGATGTCGAACAAGGTCAAATTAATTTTGTGCTTGAAGGTCAAACTGCGATTGGCAGCACAGAAAGAAAATTTGCAAAACCTTTGGGGTTCAAAGCCGAAGCTCGATTTGGAAAAAAACCAGATCGTCATGGCGATAAACGCGACGGTCAGCGCGATGGCAGCAAACGTTCAGAGAAAAAAGATTTCAAAAATAAATCAAACGATCGCAAGGCTTCATTTAAAGACAAATCAAAAAAAGATTTTTCAAAACCTTCGCCTGCAAAAAAAGAATTTAATTCTTTCAAAGAAAAACGAGTCGGCTTGAATGCGTCGATTAACTCATCAGCGCCAGTTGCAAAACCAACAGGCAGCAATGGCGGAGGTGGTTCGACTGAAATGAAACCGCGCTATTCTTCATTGGCCGATTACTTAGATAAAAATTCAAAAAAGGTTGATCATGGCAACGAAAAAAATAATTCGTCAACAGCAGCAAAGAAGCCCGCTTTTGGGTCCTCTCAAAATCGGAAAGACTCTGAAAAACGCGGCCCGTCTGAAAACAATTCTGGCGGTGTTCGCAAAGCACGGCCTGAAAAATCTGGTCGAAAAAATAAATCTAGGTAATTTTTTATCTGTTACCGACAACGCTCAAGCGAAAGAAAATTTATCAATCCCCGAAAGGTTACGACTCAGTTTCGAAGAACTGGGTCCGACCTTTATTAAATTCGGACAACTGTTGGCCTCGCGCCCTGATTTGGTTCCTGATGATTACATCGCAGAGATGTCACGCTTGCATGACCAAGTTCAAACCTTAGATTTTTCAATTATTAGTGAAGTCATCGGCGAAGAATTAGGTTCTGATTGGAAAAATAAGTTTGAATCTATCGATGAAGCTCCGTTGGGATCAGCCAGCATCGCACAAGTTCATTCGGCGAAATTAAAAACTGGCGAAGATGTTGTTTTAAAAGTTCAACGACCTGGTATTGTTCATAAAATTAATGATGATTTAAATGTTTTGTATTTCATTGCTGAATTATTAGAAAAATACATTCCCGAAGTTCGCCCATTTAATCCGATCGGCATGGTCGATGAATATTTTAAAACCTTAGAACTTGAAACAAATTTTGTTGTCGAAGCGAATAATATTCGTAGATTCCGTGAAAATTTTAAATCTGACGAAAACATCACCATCCCCGAAGTTTATTTCGATTTAACAAGCGAACGTGTTTTAACAATGCAACGCTTTCACGGCAAACCACTCAGTCATCCCGATTCATTAAAACAATCTGAAAGTAACCCGGAAGAAATTATTAAATTAGGTCTGCGTGCATATTTGAAAATGGTTTTCGTTGACGGTTTTTTTCATGGCGATTTGCATGCTGGCAATTTTTTTGTTTTCCCACAAAATAAAATCGGGTTGATTGATTTTGGTGTCGTCGGAAGGTTGAATTCAAAAACACAATCATCGATTGTGAATATGCTTTTGGCGCTATCCAAAGAAGATTATTTGCGTTTAGCCTATGAATACGTTGATCTGGCTCCGTTTTCAGAAGACGTCAACGTTGATTTGTTCGCCAAAGATTTACAATCTGTGATTGCGCCTTATTACGGATTAACACTGAAAAATGTGAATGTTGGTAAAATTTTAATGTCGTCATCCAGCATCGCAGCGTCACACGGATTAAGTGTTCCGACCGAATTAATGTTATTTTTTAAATCAATTATTTCTATCGAAGGCTTAGGTCAAAAAATTCAAAAAGATTTTGATTTCTTGGCGTTTACGTTGTCGCAAGTTGGCGATGTTGCGCAGAATTTTTTTCAACCTATGAAATTGGCAAACGAAGCCGGCCTGTTATTTCGCGAATCAAAAAATTTTTTAAACGCATTGCCCAGACA